>CAZUEI010000188.1:0-4913 GCA_964618985.1 uncultured Chloracidobacterium sp. | reverse complement strand
TCGTCGCCGAAGGCATCGAGAGCATTCATCAATATCACCAACTGCGTATCCTCGGCTGTGAATATGGCCAGGGCTATCTATTCTCAAAACCGCTGCAGGTAGATGATATCGAACGCATCCTTTCCGATAAAACGCGCTGGCAGAATATTCTGCCGTCACCAAATATCCCGTTGGTCCAGCCGGATCACGATATTTCGCATCTGCATTTGGCTCAGTAACCCAACACGATCACTCTGTGTAGATCGGCGGCCGTGCTTCTAATGGATGTGCGGTTTCGTAAGTGTGGGCAAGATTTAGCAGAACGTCCTCGGACCAGAAATTGCCGACAAGTTGGACGCCGATGGGAAGGCCTTCGTCGGACAGGCCGCAGGGTACACTGATCGCCGGGACGCCTGCGAGATTTGCCGACACGGTGTAAATATCGCTCAGATACATTGCGAGCGGGTCGTCGGAGCGTTCGCCGATCTTAAAGGCAACTGTCGGTGATGTCGGCGTCAGGATGGCGTCGCATTTTGTAAAAGCTTGCTCGTAATCGCGTTTTACTAGGGCACGCACCTTTTGAGCTTTGGCGTAATAGGCATCGTAGTAGCCGCTTGAGAGCACATAGGTTCCGAGCATGATGCGGCGCTTGACCTCGGCGCCGAAGCCCTCTTCGCGCGTGCGGAAATACATCTTCCGGAGTTCGTCGGACTCTTCGGCACGAAAGCCGTAGCGGACGCCGTCGTAGCGGGCGAGATTTGACGACGCTTCGGCGGTGGCGATGATGTAGTAAACCGCGATGCCATATTTGGCGTAGGGAAGTTCGACATCGACGATCTCGGCACCGAGTGCGCGAAAATTTTCGATCGCGGCTTCAACTTTTTCTTTAACATCAGCATCGAGGCCTTCGCCGAGCAACGCACGCGGCACGCCGATTTTTTTCCCAGCGATATCGTCACTTATTCCAACGGCGTAATCCGGCACGGGGACATCCGCCGATGTCGAGTCGAAAGGATCGCGTCCGGCGACGACGCCAAGAACGTCCGCCACATCACGCGAAGTCTGGCCAAAAATGCCAATGTTATCGAGCGACGACGCAAATGCCACAAGGCCGTAACGAGAGATGCGGCCATAAGTCGGTTTGAACCCGACGATGCCGCAGAGAGATGCCGGCTGACGAACCGAACCGCCCGTTTCGCTTCCCAACGCGGCTCTAACAACGCCCGAAGCAACTGCAACCGCCGATCCGCCCGAGCTGCCGCCCGGAACGCGCGTCACGTCCCATGGATTTTTAACCGTGCCGAATGCTGACGATTCGTTTGACGAACCCATCGCGAATTCATCCATATTCGTCTTCCCGACGATGACAGCTCCGGCCGCGTTGAGCCTCGCAATTGCCGTTGCGTCGTATTGGGCTTTGTAATTGTGCAAAATGTGCGAGCCGCACGATGTCTGCAAGCCCTTTGTACAGATGTTATCCTTGACGGCGATGGCGAGGCCGTTCAATTTTGTTTCATCGGTCAACGCCGTAAGTTCGGCGGCACGCGCAAGCGCATGTTCACGCTCGATCGAGAGGAACGAGTTGAGTTGAGGATTTAGCTTTTCTGCGCCAGCGAGAGCTTTTTCTGTGTTTGAAACTATTGACATATAAAATCGACCTATGCCCTCACTTCGTGCGGGCTTCTGCCACATTGTTTATCAACCATTTGTCGCCAACCTTTACGGTTTCGACGTGAACCTCTTTCTGTTCGTTTCTTGTATCGTCACGCCATAAGAGCAACACTTGAAGCGTTGCTTTGTCGTCCGATTCCGAAGTGCATGACCCGACGCGAAATGCTTTTGGATAGTCTTCGGTAGCTGTGAAATAATCCTTTGCCGATTCGGTTGCTGCTGAAAGACTGCGTATCAATTCGCTCGTCAAAAACTGCTCTCGAGCTTTCAAATTTTCCGCCGACGGATGCATATCGTTCCCAAAATGGAACGAGTAAAATCGCTTTACCGCTTCACGAGCCGCCGTGCATTGCGGCCTTTCGAGATTTGGAAGACTGCAAGACAGTAAGCAGTAAGCGGTTAGCAGTAAGCAGATGAGACGAACGGTTCGCCATACGAATACAACTGCTCGCTGCTCACGGCTCACTGCTAACATTACAAAACCTTTGGCACCTGAAAATGTCCCGCAACGGCTGACGGAGCCTGATCAAGTGCCGCTTTTTGCCCGAGCGAGCCGCCCGGAATGTCCTCGCGGATCGTGAGCGTTGCTTTGCCCGCGTCGGTAAGCCCACCGAGCATCGGCTCGATCTCTTTCGTGTCGAGCTCGTTCAACTGCTCGATATATTTGACGATGTCGTCCATCTGCGGCGTGTAAAGCGCGACCTCGGCGTCTGAGATCTCCAAATGCGCCAGTTTTGCTACTTGTCTAACGTCCATAACTAAATTTCACATGTCGAATTTCAAATTTCAAATTACAAATCTGAATGATCAATGCGGAACTCGATGAATTTGACCGTGCCCTGGCCGAGATGATCGTTTAGTTTGACGAGCATCTGCGGGCTCAGATCCTGAAGATGCCGCTGCCAGGTTTTGTCGGCAACCGCGATGACGAGACGATTTTCAGCGAACTCCAACGGCGTTGTTCGCGTCCTGAGCAATTCGCCAGAACAACGTTTCCACGCGGCGAAAACGATCGCCTTGTCGGCTTCCGGATTTGGCTCCAGGTTCTTCAAAACCGCCGGAATTGCACTAAAAAGTTGCTCCATTTGTCTTCTGCCGTCAATCAATTATCATTTTAGACGAGAAAGTTCTATTGCGAAAGCCCGCACGTTAGTAAGGGCGTTACACACATCGTAAACCTCAGATATTATGATCGATCTTCCAAAATTGATACTCGCCTCGGGCAGCCCGCGTAGAATAGAGATACTTGAATCCGTAGGCTGGGAATTTACAAAACACCCGCCCGACATCGACGAAAGTGAACGCGACGACGAATCGCCCGAAGATTACGTCGTTCGTCTGGCGCGTGAAAAGGCCGAGGCTGTTGCGGTCAATTATCCTGACGAGATCGTTCTGGGTGCGGATACAACTGTTGTGGTCGATGGTCAGATGCTCGCTAAACCCGTTGATCTTGACGATGCACGCCGCATGCTGAAAATGCTAGCCGACAACTGGCACGAAGTGCTGACCGGTATTGCGATTGTGCAAAACGGGGAAACTCGATCAGCCATTCAGCGCACAAGAGTAAAATTTGCCGCCATGTCTGACGCCGAGATCAACTTTCTTGCGATGCGCGGCGACCCGCTCGACAAAGCCGGAGCCTACGCCGTGCAGGCACAAGCGGCGCTCTTTATCGAAGGCATCGAAGGCGATTACTGGAACGTCGTCGGCCTGCCGATCAGCCTTGTTTATCGGCTGGTCATTAATTCATATTCCGCACACTTTTCTTGATTTTGACCAACTAAAGGCGGACAATTTGTATCTAACTTCACAGGTCGCCAAATTAGGGATAAATATGCCGAATCTTTGCTCTAAGCTTTTTGTTTTTGCGGTTTTTGCTGCATTAGCGTTTTCCGTTACCGGGGTAACGGCCCAATCAAAGCCGCAGAAGATCGAAAAACCTGTGGGCGAAGGCAAAAAGAATACCAGGCCCGCGCCTCCTTCACCGGAGGAATTGAAAAAGATCGAAGAAGAGAAAAAAAGGGCAGAGGAAGAAAAGAACGCAATAATTGACAACACCGTCGAAAAGATCGAGACCAACATCGTCAATGTCGAAGCCGTTGTCTTTAACAAAAAGACTGGACAGATCATTACGGGACTAAAAAAGGAGAACTTTGCGATCTTTGAGGACGGAGTAAAGAAGGACATCTCAAATTTCGCAACTCCCGAATCGCCGATCACCGTTACGCTTGTCGTCGAATACAGCAGATGGAGCGAAATATTCGGACGTGCCGCCGGCGGCTACTTTGAGCCGGGAACTTATGAGGTGCTGAGGCCCGTAGCCGGATTCCTAACGCGATTTATCAAACCGCCAAACGATTATGCGTCGGTCATCGCTTTTGACCTCAGGCCGACGCCCATAACGGACTTTACCAACGATCCGAAAAGAATAAACGATACGATAAATCTCCTTCTTCGAAACAGGCCTGGCTTTACCGACAGCAATCTTTACGATGCGCTCAAATTTGCGCTTCTTGGCGGAAAGGCTGATTCGGTCGTGCTGGAAAATTCAAAAAGAGACATGTCCGAGTACGGCGGCATGATCAATGTGAGGGCGAAGCGCAGGGCCATTATCCTCGTCGCTTCCGGGATAAATACATTTAGCGGGATCAGTTACGACGATGTGCGACGCATTATTCAGGAAGCTGGCGTGCCTATATATATCATCAGCACGGGCAATCTTTTTTGTAAGAAATACTGCGATTACCTCGATCCCTCGAACGCAAGGCCCGGCGAACCCGACCGGTTGACGTTTGCACAGGCTAAGAATGCGATGGACACATTCGCTAGAGAATCGGGTGGAATGCATTACCCGATGACATTTACGAGTGAGGCACCGGAATATCTTAATAACATCAACGCAATGCTCCGAAATCAATACTCACTCGCCTACGACCTGGCCGAGCCGCACCCGCCGGGCAAGAAATACAAACTTCAGGTCAAGGTAGATATTGACGGCGATGGCATTTACGACGAAAAGGCCTATGTCGTTCAACACAAACCGTATTACACAACGCCGAAAGTTCCAGACACGAAGAAGAAATAGTTAGTCTTTGAGCGGTTTCTCTGCTAATCTGAGAGTTTGTGATCTGAATGAGCAAACGCATCATAGAAAGCTATAAACGCAAACTCGCTGGAGAAGAGGGTTATGTGGTTTCGCGCGAGCGAGGGCTTCGGATCGCGCTTTGCTATCCGAACACGCATGCGATAGGGATGGCGAATCT
>CAZUEI010000187.1:0-4940 GCA_964618985.1 uncultured Chloracidobacterium sp. | reverse complement strand
CAAAAAATCGTTTACGATCTACGACACCGACGACACGCAGAAGATCGTAAAGGTCTGCATCAAAGATCTTGGCCTTGACGAAAAGCAACTCGCTCCGCGCTATGTTCGCAACGCTATCAGCGCGGCCAAAAATCGCGGCGAGGACTATGAAACCTTTGCGTCGAAGGTCGAGCAGCATAACGAAAAACAGGCATCGGTCGCCAAAGTTTTTAAGATGTATGACGAGCGTCTGCACACCGCGAACGCTCTCGATTTTGACGATCTATTGATAAAGACCGTAAAGCTGCTTCGCATGTCGCCGGAGACGCGCGAGAAGTACAACGACCGCTATAAATATATTCTTGTTGACGAATATCAAGACACAAATCCGCTGCAATTTGCCCTGATAAGTTTTTTGACCGAAAAGCAGCAGAATATTTGTGTTGTCGGTGATGACGCGCAGAGCATCTATGGTTTTCGTCAGGCCGATATTCGCAATATTCTCGATTTTGAGCAGCATTTTCCGACAGCGAAGGTGATCTTGCTCGAACAAAATTACCGCTCGACGCAGACCATCCTTGACGTTGCGGATGCGATCATCGCGAACAACGTCCATCAAAAGAAAAAGAAGCTTTGGACGGCAAACCAGGGCGGCGAACGGATACTTTACTACCAAGCATACGATGCTGACGGCGAAGCCCGCTTTGTCGCATCAAAGATCGAGGAACACCAGCGGCGAAATACAAGTGACCGCATCGCTGTCCTTTACCGCACAAATGCGCAATCACGTTTGTTTGAGGAATCACTTCGACGCCTGAGGATCGAATACAACATCGTTGGAGGCTTTTCGTTTTACGAACGCGCGGAGGTCAAGGACATCATTGCCTATCTAAAATTGGCGATGAATCCTTTTGATGACGTGGCTTTGATGCGTGTGATAAACACGCCGACGCGAGGCTTGGGTAAAACCAGCCTCGATGAATTGCAGCGTCTTGCGAAAGCAAACGGTTCGTCGCTGTGGATGGCGATCATGGCGATAACCGATGCGGATTTTCCCGCTCAGGTAAGCATAACGCCGCGGGCTAAGACGGCTATGCGTGCCTTTCGCAAAACGATCGAAAATCTCATCGAAAAAGTGTCATCGACATCGGAATCGGGCAAGGCAGTTTCGGAAGTTGTTATTGCAGCCATTGAAGACACCGGTTACGGAAACGCATTGCGTATTGAGGCCCGTGACGAATCTGAAGCTCGTCTCGAAAACCTTGAGGAACTGGTGAATGCTGCTGTCGATTATGACAAACAGGAAGAGAACGGCCTGCGTGATTTTATCGATCATGCCGCGCTGACCTCTGACACCGACAAGTACGACGAAAAAGCAGGCGTAACGCTGATGACCGTTCACATGGCAAAAGGGCTCGAGTTTCCGGTCGTTTTTCTTGTCGGACTCGAGGACGGCATTTTTCCGCATTCGCGTTCGATAGACGATCCGAAGGAGCTCGAAGAAGAACGACGGCTCGCTTACGTTGCCATTACGCGAGCAGAAGATACTCTTTATGTAACGCATTCGATGCGGCGGCGTTTTTATGGCGAAGAGATAGCCGCTGAACCGTCGCAGTTTCTAAACGAAATGCCGCTCGAACTTATCGAGGACCTTTCCCAAAGCGCATCGTGGCTGTCCTACGCTCGAGGTCCGCAGGCAATGACGGCAAAGGCTACTATAAGCGCTCTTCGCGGCGAGAAAGCCCCGCCAAAACCGCGCAATGTTTATTCAGGAAAGACATACAACAGCAGTGAGGCCATCGCCGAGTTTTTTAAGAAGAAAAGTAGTCAGCACTCAGCAGTCAGCGATCAGCAGTCAATGGACGAGACCCCAGAGATGTCTGGTTATGAGAAACTCAAGGCGGCTTCTTCTCAGGGAAAGAATCCGCAATCGGTAAATCACGATCCTCAATTGCTCGTCGCCGGTTCGCATGTTCGTCACGAAAAGTATGGCCGCGGGCTTGTGCTTCGGCGCGAAGGATCGGGAGATAATGTGAAATTGACGGTAAGCTTTCCCGGATTTGGGCAAAAGAAACTGATCGAGAAATTTGCTAACCTGCAAAAAGATTAGACGCTCATTATCTCAGTTTCTTTATTTTTCGAGAGTTCATCGATCTTTGCGATGTAATTATTGGTAAGTTTTTGCACGTCTTCGAGGCCGCCGCGTTCTTCGTCTTCGGAGATCGTTTTGTCTTTGAGCAATTTCTTTAAAACGTCGTTTGAGTGATGCCGGACATTGCGGACAGCGATGCGGTGTTCCTCGGCGATCTCATGGACCTGCTTTGCAAACTGTTTTCGGCGCTCTTCAGTCAGAGCAGGCACCGTCAGACGTATTATCTTGCCGTCATTTGACGGGTTCATGCCGAGGTTTGCAGCTACAAGGGCCTTCTCTACGGCCGCGAGAGCTGTAGCGTCCCATGGTTGGATAGTGATTGTCTGGGCCTCAGGCACGGCGACCGACGCCATCTGATTGAGCGGCGTCGGCGTGCCGTAATAATCCACATGAACAGCATCGAGCAGTCCGACTGTCGCGCGTCCTGTTCGAACGTTCGACAGCTTTCGCTTGAAATCCTCTACGACCAGATCCATTTTTGGCCCTGTTTCTTTTATGACATCTTGTGCGCTCATAATTAATTCGTAACCAGCGTGCCGATCGAAAGATCGCCGCACACGGCTTTTACAATGTTTTCGCTTTTTTGCATGTTAAAGACCATGATCGGCAGGGTATTGTCCATGCAAAGCGAGATTGCCGACGCGTCCATAACCTTTAACTGTTTTTCGAGAACTTCCTGAAAAGTGATCTTGTCGAATTTCGTCGCATCCTTTACTTTGACCGGATCGGCGGAATAAATACCGTCCACCTTGGTTCCTTTCAGGATCGCCTCGGCCTGTATCTCAAGTGCCCGCAAAGCGGCTGCCGAATCGGTCGTGAAATATGGATTTCCGGTACCAGCGGCAAATATTACAACGCGTTTTTTCTCAAGATGCCTGACAGCACGACGACGAATGAAAGGCTCAGCCAGTTGCGGGATATTGATCGCCGACATTACGCGTGTATAGACCCCAAGCTGTTCCAACGCGTCCTGCAGCACGACTGCATTCATTACGGTGGCAAGCATACCTATATAATCGGCAGCCGCGCGATCCATATTGCCCGCCGATTCGGAAACGCCACGAAAGATGTTGCCGCCGCCGATCACGACAGCGATCTCGACGCCGAGATCGTGGACAGTTTTGATCTCTTTCGCAACTGCAATCGCTACCTTGGTGTCAATACCGTAACTCTGCGAACCCACAAGGACTTCGCCGGAAAGCTTTAGCAAAATGCGTTTGAAAGATGGCGTAGCCATAAGTTACTAAGTTACAGAGTTGCAGAGTACCAGAGTTTCGGAGTCGGAGTTTTTAACTCTGCAACTCTGGTACTCTGTAACTCTGCCAACTATTAAGCGATCATCGACGCGACCTCTGCCGCGAAATCGTCAGCTCGTTTCTCGATGCCCTCGCCCATCTTGAAGCGTGAGAATCGGCGGATCGTGATGTTCTCTTTGATCGAACCGATCTTTTCGGCAACGAGTTCGCCGATCGTTTTCGACGGGTCTTTGACGAACGGCTGATCTACCAGCACGTTGTCCTCGTAAAACTTGTTCAAACGTCCCTCGATGATCTTGCCGAGAACGTCGTCCGGCTTGTTTGCATTTTTCGGATCGCCTTTGAGCTGTTCGAGAAGGATAGTACGTTCCTTGTCGAGTTCCGTCGCGGGAACCTCGTCGCGATTTGTCCAGCGCGGATCGGTCGCTGCGATATGCATCGCAACGTCCTTGACGAGTTGCTGAAATTCTTCGCCGCGAGAAACGAAATCGCTCTCACAGTTGATCTCGACCAGCACGCCGACCTTGCCGCCCATGTGAATATACGAGCCGACGGCGCCTTCGGCCGTTACGCGGCCCGCTTTTTTGCCGGCCGTGGCCATGCCCTTCTTGCGAAGGATGTCCATTGCCTCATTCTCGTCGCCGTTTGCCTCGACAAGTGCGTTTTTGCAATCTATCATCCCCGCGCCTGATTTTTCACGCAATGATTTTACTGCGCCTGCTGTAATTTCTGCCATAACTTACTCCAATATAATTTCGATAAATCTCTGTTTGTAAAAAAGCGTAGCCCGTCGCCGAGAATACGGAAAAGAGCTACGCTTCAAGTATAAAAATTTACTCAGCTTGCCTGCGCTTCGCTGCTTTCTTCCGTTTTCTCTTCAGTAGCCTCAGCCGCGACTTCCGCTGCCGGAGACTCAATTGCCGGTTCTGCCGCCGGCTCAGTTTCGGCTATGATGTCGTCGTCTTCGTCCGTCTCTTCTTCGATATCGACATCTTCGTCATCGTCCTCACCGCGGAATTCCTTTGGAATGGCGATGAGGGAACCGATCTCAGCCACTTCGCCGTCGGCCGATTCTTCGACCTCAGTTTCTGCTTCCGCAACTTTGCCCTCGGTTCCGACCTGTTTGCCTTCGATAATGGCGTCAGCGATGCGTGAAGCAAAAAGCCGTATAGCCCGCAGAGCATCGTCATTGCCGGGAATGACAAGGTCAATTCCCTCGGGTGAGCAGTTGGTATCGACGACGGCGACGATCGGTATATTCAGCCGGTTGGCTTCCTTGATCGCAATATCTTCTTTGCGGACGTCGATCACGAACATCATGTCCGGCATTCCGTTCATGTTCTTGATGCCGGCGAGATTTTTCATCAGGCTTTCGTGCTCGCGGTCGAGTTTGAGGCGCTCTTTTTTGGTCAGCATCTCAAAGCGGCCGTCTTCGCGCATCGATTCGATGTCCTTGAGCTTTTGGATCGATCTCTTAACGGTTTCGTAATTCGTTAAGAGGCCGCCGAGCCAGCGGTTGTTGATGTAAAACTGTCCGCAGCGTTCGGCTTCTT
>CAZUEI010000186.1:0-4945 GCA_964618985.1 uncultured Chloracidobacterium sp. | reverse complement strand
GCCTTTTCGCGGTCAGGGTCGGTGAGAGAATCCATCAGCATCTTCGGCGTGATCTGCCACGACACGCCGAATTTGTCATCGAGCCAACCGCAAGGTTCCTGCTTGCCGCCTTCGCTCAGTTTTTCGTAATAGTGATCGATCTCTTCTTGTGTATCCGCTCGCACCATCAGCGATATTGCCTTTGTGAATTTAAAGTTAGGATGAGGCCCGGCATTGTAACAGCTAAAGCGCTGGCCTGCGATCTCGAACGTACCGCCCATCACTTTGCCTTCCGGGCCTGAAAACGTGTCGATGATCTTGCCGTCTTTGAAGACGGAAGTATATAAATTCATCGCTTCCTCCGCCTGGTCGTTGAACATCAGAAATGTTGTTATCTTTTGCATATTAATTATTCCTTATTCTTAATTTTGCTCCGAGGTAAAGACATGGAAATCCGAGCACAACCAGAGCGTACGGATACCAAGCGGATCCCATATCATAAATTGTATTGACAACGATCCCCAAAATTCCCATCAACGTGCCGATGACGCCGAGGATGATGACATACCGCATCTTTGGCTCGGGAGCGAGAGCCGCGGTCAGGTAACCGGCCGCGATCATAAACAGATTGCGGTAGATCGTCGCTGTGATCACCATCCAAGTCGTGTCAAACCTTACGGTCGGCGGCGTGAAAATGCCGAGCGATTCGAGTATGTAGTCCGTGCCGTTGTGCGTTACCCCGACAAAAATAAACCCCGCCAGGATCGCACCGATGCCTTTTAGAATATTCATATAATGTCCTTTCCGAAGCAGACACTGTTTCCTACATCCTCATATTGTCCGTAGTTCGGGATACGTTCATAGCCGTTCTTTTCGTAAAGGCGGATTGCCTCTGGCTGTTTAAGGCCGGTTTCAAGAACGCATCTTGTAAATGACAGCTCACGCGCCCAGTTTTCCAACTCCAACAGGACCAGTGTCGCGATGCCTTTTCCTCTGCTTTCCAAAGGAACGAACATACGCTTCACTTCCATTTCACCTGAGTCTAAAGCTCTGATAGCGCCGCAGCCCAAAGCCTTTCCATCTTCGTATGCGAGAACAACATGTTTGAGTTTCGCGATCTTATTGAACTGCGCATAGAACGCGTGGTCGTCACCATCGCGTACGGCAAGCTCGGCGTCAAGATGCCGGACAAGTTCGATGAAATCTTTATTTTCAGAGTCGGTCCTTATTAATTCGATCACTTTTTCGCTTGTGTTCGTTTGATGTTTTCTTCTAAACGGAATTTTACGATCCTTGTTATTAATTTTAACGGCAGCGGCTTGTCGAGTGGAAACTGCACCGAGCCTTTTGCCCATTTATAGCCCGAAAGCTCATCTTTGAATGCGGCGATTCCGCCGGCACCGGGATAAAAGCCGATGTGCCCGACGTAGCCCGCGAAGTAAACCAGCATTCCGCCGAGTTTATACGCGGGCATCGCGTAGCTGATACATTCTTCGGCGTTGGGCGCAGTTTTGCGTATTGTCCGGCGAAGATCTTCGAGCTTCGTCCGCGTATCAGGCGGGAAGTCCGAGATATAACTGTCAACGCTTTCGGGTTTTGCTCTCATATTGGTTATGCCGCCGAGCTTTTTGCCGAGAGTTGTTCCAGCAAAGTGTCTAGTTTGTCATAGCCTTGCGTCACGCCGCGTTCCATACCGGAAGCTATCATTCCGTCACGATCTGCGACCGACTGAAACACCGATTGATGCACTAATCGGCTGCGGCCGCCGCCAAGGTCTTCAAATTTTGTTGTTCCCATTATGACATGGCCTTTTTCCGGAAGCCCATCGAATTCGAAGGTGCCGATTATGCGTTCGGGCGACAGCACTTCGTGATAGACGCCGTGAAACGCATAAACATGGCCGTCGCGTTCGTGCAGAAAGCGGTACGAGCCGCCATCGAACGCCTCCATCTTTTCGACTGTCATCGCAAGATCGTCCGGCCCGACCCATTTTTCGTAAAGATCGGCCTCGGTGTATGCACGGAAAACAAGCTCGCGCGGAGCCTCGAATTCGCGTGTGATAAAAAGTTCCTGTTTGCCGGGTTCGGCCGTTATAACTGTTTTGTTTGCCATTTTATTTTCTCCTTTTTTTGCTTTTTTCCTTGGATTTCATATCTTCGAGCAGGGCATCAAGACGACTGTATGCCTCATCCCAAAACTGCCGATATTTTTCGAGCCAGTCGGTTGCTTCTTTTAGCGGGGCCGCTTCCAGCTTTCTCGGCCGACGTTGTGCATCCAGGCCGCGTGAGATCAGTCCAGCACGTTCGAGGACTTTTAGATGTTTTGAGATCGCTGGCTGGCTCATCTTGAATGGCTTAGCCAACTCGGCTACCGATGCTTGCCCTTTTGCAAGCCGTCCAAGGATGGCACGCCTCGTTGGGTCGGCCAGCGCCGCAAATGTCGCATCAAGCTGTCGTGAAGGCATTTCTCTATAACCAGTCAGTTCCATAACTGAAAGGTTATATGATAATGAAATTGATGTCAAGCGTTAATTTTATATTTTTTTTGTTATCGACAGACAAAATTTTTTAGAGCCCAAATTTGCTATAATTAACCCTGCACGGAGGATTTGATCTCTATCAACATCGTTCACGGATTTACCCGCGGTCTTAAACATAACCAGCTAAAACGCATCGAGCGGCTCGGAACTCGACGCGTTTCGTCAGACAGCATCATCTCGCCCGAATTGGCACGTCAAATGACCGAGATCTCCCACGAGACCGGCCGCCAGATCGGTGTCCTCATCAATCGCAAGGGGCAAATAGAATATGTAATGGTCGGCACCGCCAAAGGGATCGAACTGCCCGATTTTGGCCGCGCTCGTGTGTCGGAGGACCGCTTTCGCGGACTTCGCTGTGTGCATACGCATCTGCTCGGCGAAAAGCTGACGCAGGACGACCTCACCGACCTTGCTCTACTGAGGCTTGATCTGATGTCGATAATCCAAGTTGATCGCAAAGACGGGCTGCCGGGAATGGTCTATTCGGCGCATCTTGTGCCGACAACGGCCGAAAGCCTCGAGGCTGAGGCGCAGTCTTTACCTTATCAATTTCTTGAACCCAATATACCTTCGCAGCTCGATACCGACTTTATCTCGCTCATCGATTCGCTCGAAGACGAAATGGCCCGCATTCGGCTGACTGCGAGAACGCGTCAGACCGGACGTGACCGCGCGATTCTGGTAGGCGTAACGACTGGCGATGCCGAAGACGCGGCGGAATCGATCGCCGAGCTAAAAGAACTGGCAGAATCGGCGGATGTCGTAATTCTCGATACGATCATTCAGCGCCGTCCAAAGATCGATCCGAAAACTGTGCTTGGCAAAGGCAAACTCGATGATCTGCTTATTCGCTCGATGCGCCTTGGAGCGGACATTCTTGTGTTTGACACCGAACTCAGCCCTGCGCAGGTTCGCGCTCTTTCGGACGCAACAGAATTGAAAGTCATCGACCGGCCGCAGCTTATCCTCGATATTTTTGCGCAGCGTGCTCAAAGCCGCGAAGGTAAATTGCAGGTCGAGCTGGCACAGCTTAAATATTTATTGCCGCGTCTTGTCATTGGGCAAAACTCGGCGTTCTCGCGACTTGCCGGTGGCATCGGCGGACGCGGGCCCGGTGAAACAAAGCTTGAGACCGATCGTCGTCGCGTTCGCGACCGGATCGCGCAGCTTGAAAAACAGGTCGATAATCTTGGACGCCAGCGGCAGGAACGACGCAAAACGCGAGTGCAAAAACACCTGCCGATCATCTCGCTTGTCGGCTACACGAACGCGGGCAAATCGACACTGCTCAATGCCCTCACACAGAGCGAGGTTTACGTTGAAAAGAAAATGTTCGCAACGCTCGATCCGACCTCGCGACGGTTGCGCCTTCCATACGATCAGGAAGTAATTATTAATGACACGGTCGGTTTTATTCGTGACCTGCCGGAAGCGCTTGTTTCCGCTTTTCGCGCAACTCTCGAAGAGATCGCAGACAGCGATCTGCTTGTTCATGTGGTCGATGCGTCGAACCCGCGCGTTCTGCAGCAGATCGCTTCTGTCGGCAAGATCATCACCGATCTTCATTACAATCAGATACCGCAATTGATCGTTTTGAACAAGACAGATTTGCTCAGCCGCGACGATGTCGATACGCTAACAAGGCAAATAACGCTTGACAGCGGTGCTCAATGCGTGTCAATTTCAGCTATTCGCCGCGAAACGCTGCGGCCGATGGTCGAGGCGATCGCAGACCAAATGGGGAAGTTTGATCTCACAAAAACGCGAGAGGCAGCGGCCGTTTGAATTGATCTAAAATGAGTAAGCGAATACAAGATCTGAAATCGCCGATGACGAAATGGAGCGATACGGTTTTTGCCGCAATCGCAAAGCCCCTTCAGTCGTTGTCCGGTGATCAGCGATTCTGGCTCGGCTTCGCGGCCCTGTGTTTGCTGACGACGCTGCTTATTAATAACCCGTTATGGCGGGCATCGGGCGAACAGGTTTACAAAGAGGGCGACATTGTTCGCGAAAGCATCATCGCTCCGTCTGACGTTTATTTTTCCGACACGGACGAAACGGAAAAACTAAGAGTGGAGGCGAAGAATCAGGTCAAGCCGATCTTTCGCTACGAATCAAAAAAATCCGACACTGCCGTTCAAACATTTCTTTCAGCTTGGGAAAAACTCCAGCGGCGCGGCAGCAGTGGCGAAGCGTCGAATTCAAAACCTTCAAATTCCACTGCAAAAGCTGAGACCTATTGGACAGGCGCCGGAGGAATTGAAGTTGGCAAGATCTTTGCTGCTCGTCCCTTTAGCCGCAACGAACTCGAAGCAGTGCAAAGCGCGCTACGCGAGAGTTCCGAGGGTTATATTTACGACGATACGGACCGTCAGTATTTCCAGAATGAGGTCGTCGTTTTTGACCGCTCGAAACCAAATCTGCAAT
>CAZUEI010000185.1:0-4946 GCA_964618985.1 uncultured Chloracidobacterium sp. | reverse complement strand
TATTATCAAAAAAATATTAAGGTTGGAGAATTTTTAGAATGGCAAATCCGATGGCTGATGAAATGCGGCGATTTAAAGGCAGCGACGAAAAGAATCCGTTCGAGGCGATGAGTGAACGCTTTGACCGCGCGGCAAGGCTACTCAATTTGGAAGAGGATCTTTACGCGGTGATGCGTGTTCCGAGCCGCGAATTGAAGGTTTACATTCCCGTCAGAATGGACACAGGGCATATACAGGTTTTCGAGGGCTTTCGCGTTCAGCATAATTTTGCACGCGGCCCGGCGAAGGGTGGCATCAGATATGCGCCGGACGTGTCGCTTGATGAGGTCAAGGCACTTTCGGCGTGGATGACATGGAAATGCGCCGTCGTGAACGTCCCGTTCGGCGGTGCAAAGGGCGGCATTATCTGCGACCCGCATCAGATGTCGCTAGGCGAGATCGAGCGTATGACGCGGCGTTATACGTCGGAATTGATCGATTTTATCGGCCCTGACAAAGACGTTCCTGCGCCGGATATGAACACTGGCGAGCAGACAATGGCGTGGATAATGGACACGTATTCAATGCATATGCGGCACACGGTGAATGCTGTTGTGACAGGGAAGCCGATCGCATTGGGCGGCTCGCTTGGACGCCGCGAGGCGACGGGCCGCGGGGTTCTGTTTACCGTAAATGAAGCGATCAAACGATATAACCTGACGCCAGAACAGACGACGGTTGTTGTTCAGGGATCAGGAAACGTCGGCGGCATCGGTGCCGAATTGATGCATGAAAAGGGTTATAAGGTCGTCGCGATCTCGGACATCGGCAGCGCCATTTATAACAGCAATGGGCTTGATATTCCCAAGGTGCTCAAGTTTCTTGCGGACAACAAGTCGCTGGAAGGCTATCCTGATGCCGATCACGTTGATAACAAAGCGTTATTGGAGATCGAGTGTGACGTGCTCGCGCCCTGCGCGACCGAAAACCAGATCACGTCCGAAAACGCCGACCGCATTAAATGCAAGATACTGGCCGAGGGTGCAAACGGCCCGACGACGCCAAAAGCGGATAAGATACTGCATGACAAAGGGATCTTTGTCATTCCCGACATTTTGGCAAATGCCGGCGGCGTGACAGTCTCGTATTTTGAATGGGTTCAGGACCGCATCGGTTATTTCTGGTCCGAGGCCGAGGTAAATGCCCGGCTTGAGGACAAAATGGTCGCAAGCTTCAACGAACTTTGCCATTACGCGACAAAGCACGATGTCGATACGAGAACTGCGGCATATATGCTGGCGATAGACCGTGTCGCTTACGATACGCGAATGCGCGGCATTTACGCTTAAAAAAGCGGTCAATTTGATTGATAATGCTTGATTTTCGCTGCAATGTGGGTTATGTTCATACCGAGGAGAATTAAAGTCATAAGTTACGTTTATTGACTTTGAGGCGATACTCCGTTATAACTTAATGTAAGATAATGGACTTATCTTGTTTTTAGCGGCGCTGATTTTTTTCGGCGTGTGCCATGAAAGGCGGTTTTGAAAAGTTGAAAAGATCAGGATTTCAAATACTGCTTATTGAATTTTAAATTTTTTATTTTCGGCGGAGGAATGTGATGAAACTGGCTATTAAAGCGTATGTTATTACGTTAATACTGCTAACGCTCGTGTTTACGGCGTCGGCCCAACAGCGGTCCGACAAAGACGATCGAAACACGGCGCCGACCGTTGGCACCGGAGGACCTGTGGGCGGCCCGACAGGCCTGTTTACCGTTTATGACGGGCAGACTCTTAGGAAAGGCGAATACACTTTTAGTGCTGCCTATAGTAATTATGACCGTGATCCGGGCGATGTAGATATCAGCTCGGTGCCGCTCAGCTTTCAGATCGGCGTCAGGGACAATCTGGAATTGTTCTTTACGACCGAAGGTTACCGCGGCGTTAAGGTTAATGCCCCGCGAAACCTTTCCGGCTTTTATATGCCGAATTCACAAGTGGTGATCGGCGGCAGCCTTACAAGCCCTCCGGCGATTATTCTTTCGCCCTCCGGGACATTTGCACTATTTCGTCCGACTGGTGCCGGGTTTACGCAATATCCATTCACCAGCCTTGGAACTCCGCGAAGCGGTGGTTCGGCCGGGGCTTTCCCGGGCGTTGGTTCGCCTTTTGGCGGAATCCTTCCGGGCGTAGTGTTGCAATCGGTCATTATTGAATCGGACCCTGACGGCAAAGGCGGTGGTGGTGGGGCGGTCGAAGCTCCGACAGTCTTCACTTTGGCTCCATCCTATTTGGCTGACGCTCCTTTCATTAACAGAACATGGGGCACATCGTCGTTCAACTCAATGGATTTCGGCTTGAAATGGCGAATGAATGATAATCAGGATGCGGTCGGCTACGGCCTGATCGCGTCATACCGGTGGTATCTCGATAACGCGGACAACTTCTCCGGCTTTAACCAGATGCAGCGCGGCTCAGGCCCCGGAGCGGACCGCGGAGACATCAATCTCACATTTTTTGCTGATGCTAGACTGGCAGAATGGGCTAATTTGTCCGGTAATATTGGATACACATATACATCTAATCCCAAAGTTAACGACATAACCTTGCTTGACCGTCCGGACGAGCTTTTATCGTCGATCGGCATAGATTTTCCGGTGAACAAGTATATGCAGTATATTGCGGAGTTTCGCTCGCTGAAGTATATCGGCGGACACACTCCCAATGCCTTTGAAAGGGACCCGATCGATGGACTTTTCGGCATAAGGGTCTTTCCGAGACGCTGGTGGGGATTTGGTGCTGCATATCGCGCTAATCTAAATCAGCAGAACGGGAACAGTTTTGATGAAGACCAAGTGAACACCTCAACGGTAAATGTTAATGGGCAAACCATTACGACAACATTCCGAGGTGCCCCTCCCGGGTTTCAAACTTCGACCGGGGTCAGCGGCTATATCGGCCAGGTCTGGGTCGGAAGACGTGAACCGCGACAGGGACCGGTCACAAATCTGGCCGCAAATGTCGATTCTGTAAATTTGAACACGACAGTTATTACATTGCCTTGTGGTCCCGGTAAGAAACCGCGATCCGGCTCGTGCGACGACAACAAGACGATCAGCGTTGCAACCAAGGCAAGCGATCCGGAAAATGACGTACTTACCTATAACTACACAGTTTCAGGCGGACGCGTTATCGGAACGGGTGCAAATGTCCAGTGGGATATGAGCGGTGTCCAACCGGGAACCTACACGATCACAACTGGCGTTGATGACGGTTGCGGGGTTTGCGGCAAGACGAATACGCAGACGATCACGGTTAAGGAATGCGATTGCGTAGATGCTTGTTCGTGCCCGACGCTTAGCGTGGACGGCCCTGCAGGCCTTACCGATCCGGGACAATCGATGACGTTTACGGCATCTGTTGGCGGCGGCGACGTCACCTATAACTGGTCTGTTTCAGCCGGAACTATCTCGTCTGGTCAGGGAACATCGAGCATAACGGTTGACACGATGGGACTTGATCCTGGCAGCAATGTCACGGCTACTGTTGAGATCGGTGGTGCTCCAGCTGATTGCGGCTGCACGACGAGTGGTTCGGCCACCGGCAGCATTAAAGCTAAACCGGAGATCATCAATGTCGATGAATTTGGAGCACTGGTGGATGACGATGTTAAGGCACGTGTTGACGGCTTCTATAGTCAACTGAACCAGAATCCGAATGCTCAGGGCTACATCATCAATTACGGAACGCCCGCTCAGATCAAGGCACGCAGGGCGCAGATCATGAAGGCGATCAATCGACCGGGAACTGGCTATGACGCCAGCCGCGTGACGTTCATCGACGGTCCGAACACTGGAGAGGGTATTAAGACCAAGTTCTCCATTGTCCCGCCGGGAGCGACACCACCGGCTCCGTAAGGGTAAGAGCTTTGCACTCCTTGAGGGGTGCAAACATTTCAAAGCGGTTGAGGCGATCATCACTAAGCCTCAACCGCTTTTTTCTTTTTGAATTTTGTGTTGAGTTAATAGCGCTTATCTGTTAAGATTAAAACTTGTTAGTCACAATGCGGCTTGTCTTGGCCGCCGATCAGAAAACAAATGCGCACTGCACGCGCAAACTCAATGTTGATTTTTGTCATCTGACTATTAACGGAACGCCTCGCGCGTATGCCGATTCCTCTGAATTCTCATTCCCGGTAAATTGAATTAGGAAGTACAACGTATGTTAAAGATCACGAAAGGCAGAGCATTCATTTCGATCGTTTTGTCCATTACTATTCTTAACGCTTCGATCCAGGTTTTTGCTAATGCCCCCGGCGAAACAACCGAGCCGGAGAAATTCAACGATTGGGAGATCGTCGGCCCGAGCGGCGGCGACGTTCGCGTTATCGCGATTGATCCAAAAGATAAGAATCGTCTTTATATAAGCACCCTTGACGGCCAGATACATATGTCTGCCGACGGCGGCCGTTCGTGGCGGCTGCTTGTAAATCTTAATCAGCCCGAACTGGTTCTCGACCAGCTTTTTGTGGATTCGCAGGATTCAAAAATTATTTACGCGTCGGGCCATCGCCATAAGGCTCCTGGCGGCTTTTTTAGATCTACCGACGGCGGGGCTACATGGAAGGAATCTAAGGAACTAAAAAAAGAATCGATCCATTCGATGACACAATCGACTTTTGACCCAAAAATTCTTCTTGTCGGATCTACAACGGGCGTCTGGATCTCAAAAAATTCCGGCGCAGATTGGGAAAAGATGTCATCGTCAACGATGCCCGTAAATATTGATTCGCTGGCGATGGACCCGCGAAACAACAATACGATGTATGCCGGCACGTGGTGGCGGGCTTATAAATCCATTGATGCTGGAAAGAATTGGCGCCTGATAAAGGACGGAATGATCGATGATTCGGACGTTTTTGCGATCGATATTGATCCTCGCAACCCCGAGCATATTATAGCGTCG
>CAZUEI010000184.1:0-4980 GCA_964618985.1 uncultured Chloracidobacterium sp. | reverse complement strand
GGGCTGACAAAAAATAAAACTCCTGAAAAGATCGAGAAAGATCTTCAAAAACTAATTCCCAAAAAACACTGGGTGATGTTTCCGCATTGGGTGATCCATCACGGAAGACAGATCTGCATTGCCCGCCGTCCGAAATGCACCGAGTGTGTACTCAATAATATTTGTCCCAAGATCGGGCTGGCTAAATCCGCTTAAGAACGAGGTGTCGGACTAGGCGACGCCGTCGGTGAAGAAGAGGGCGTCGGCAGAGACGGCATTTCGTCGGCCTTGAAACGCGGCAGCATTTCCTCACGCATAACCAGAGTATAAACTGCGGCCGCAAAAATTATTGCCGACGTTTTTGCGTCGCTTTCGATTATGCGTTCGTAGGTGTCAAGATTTGTGTGCCATGTGACACCGAAATATTCTATCGGATCCTGCGACGCTCCGATTCCCGGCAACCCGGCTTGGTTGAACGAAGTGCTGTCCGTTCCGCCTAAACCGCGACTCTTGCTGCTAACTACGCCCGCAAACCCAAGGTCCGAGAATGGAGCGAGCGCTTCGCGAAGCACAGTCGCTGCCTCAGGAGGGCCAAAGACACTTAGGCCACGAAGTCGACCAGTCCCCGAGTCTATGTTGAAATAGCCATTAAATTTACTGTATTCATTTGTTTGTTTTTCAAACGAGCCGAAGTGCTGTTTTACATAAGCCTGTGATCCGATAAGGCCTTGTTCCTCACCGCCCCAGCACGCGACGCGAATGGTGCGGCGAGGTTTGATGCCAATGGCTTTTAGGATACGCGCCGCTTCCATCATCGTCGCACAGCCAATGGCGTTGTCGGTCGCTCCGGTAGCCGAATGCCACGAATCAAGATGCCCGCCGAGCATGACAACCTCGTCCTTCTTATCCGAGCCCGCGATCTCGCCGACAACGTTATAGCTTGTCACTCCATCAGGCACGATACGGCTGCGAAGGTCGAACTCTAGCTGCACCGGCGTCTTGTTGGCAAGCAGACGATAGATGCGGCCAAAATCTTCGTTACGCATGACGACGGTTGGAACGACTTTTGTAATGTCGAACGTCTGGTTGTTAAATGCTCGAACCGCGCCGCGATCAAGCTGCGATTCATTGATGCGGACAAGCACGCCGTTGTCGAGCAAAAATTTATTTAGCTGTTCACTCACATTCTCCGCAGGGAGCGCGTTAGGCCTCGGTGCGACCGGAGAGAACGGTCCGCCCGGAAAGGGACCTGGACCGCAGTCGCCTGGCTTTTTTGTCGGATCCATACGACACTTCATCACCTCGTCAGAAGTGCGTTTCGGATTTGGCTCCTTCGACTGGTCTATAAAGGCAGGCTTGCCGACAAGAACGATCTTGCCTTTTACTGCCGACTTTACGCTTTCAAAATAAGCGGTCAATTCTTCCTGCGTTGGCATCTGCATGATCTTGGGATTATCAGCCGCAGGAAATGTTGGAATGACGATGCTGGCTGCATCGGCCGTAACCGGCCCTTTGGTTGACGGAGTCCACGCCAGAACTTCGTAAGTTAGCGTGTCTGCAACCGGCTTGAGCATCAGTCCGGTGTTCCGTTCATTGACCCATCCGGGATGACCAAATTCAAACGGTTCAAGCGTCGCATTATCAAATCCCCACGACAACATCTCGCGCATCGCCCATTTTGCGGCATTGGTGTAATTCGGGCTTCCGGTAAGCCGCGGGCCGTAAACATCTGTAAAATAATGAAGCGTATTCATTATCTTAGAATTCTCTATTCCCTCTTTACGGATCGCGGCGTAAATCTCAGACTGCTTATTGTCCTGCGCAACCAAAGCTGATGGCAAGATAAATGAATGCAGCAATATGACAATAATAAAAAAGTGAGTGAGTGAATATAATTTCATAGTGTTTCGATTTACGCAAAAAAGGCTCAAAGTGTTTCGGTTTACGACAAAAAGCTTTGCCCGATTCGGGCAAAGCTTTTTTGGGTAAGTGTTATTAATGATCGAACTATTTCACCACTGAGCTATTCGGTCGGCTCGGCAATGAAATCAAAGTCAACCACATTATCAACGAGGCTGATGACTCGGGCCGGCGTGCTGAACGTGTAACGCTGCGAGTTGACCGTGACCACATAAGTTTGGCCGGTTTCGAGGCCGTCAAACGTAAAGTAGCCGAACGATCCGGAAGTAGTTACACGCGGCTCGGAGAGCGAATTGCCGGTGATCACAACACGAGCGTTGCGGATGCCGAGACCTTCCGCCGTCATAACACGTCCTGATATCGAAGCCTGAGCAGCCGTCGATGGCAGGAACTCGATGCCCCAACCGCCGCTTACACAGCCAGTGATCGCAGCAGGTGCAAAGAACCCGGCGTCATCACGCATATAGAGGCTCCAATTGCCGTTGGGATTCGAGAACGTAAACACGCTGAAAAGTGAAGGCGTGCCGCCAACCGTGCTTCCGGGCTCGTTATACGGTGCCGGCGGAGCAGGTGCCGCAAAGCTTGTCTGTCCCGGCACCCAACTCGTCGGTTCGAATAGTCCGGTTGTTAACGGTGCCGAATCCGGCAGAACTTGGCCCGCATTGTCAGCGAATGTGAGCGTGACAGGATTGACCAGATCAACAACGCCGCCGGCATCCCCTTGCAGGATAATTTGCCGTCCCGTCGGGCTGACAAGCAGGAAGTCCATATTGTCAGGACTCGTGTGAATCACGTCATACAGCGTCACACGCAGCGTGCCGAGCTGTATTGGCTGGCCTGCAACAGTGATGGTGGACGGATACGGCGAAGCCGGCGATCCTAAATTGGTGCAGATGGTTCCCGTGTTGCGGAACACATTTGCAGTGTCGTTGATGTTAAGCACCGCCGTGCTTGGCGAACCGACATTTGCTCCCGACAGAGTCATATTGACCGTCTGTGTCGGTTCCGGAATCAAGTCACCGCAAATCGTAATGTTTACAGCTTGCGTGGACACATTCGGGGCAAATGTCACAGCCTGTGCGACGCTGATGTAATCGACTCCTGCTGAACATGCAGCCCCGCCCGTTGCCGTGCCATTCGACGTGGCAAAGTTTACGGTCGTCGTGCCTGACTGATCTCCCGTTCGGCTTATCGTGATAGTCGCTACCTGCGATTCGTCCTCGGTGTAGGTCGTCGAAGTAAACTGGACGGACGCCGGCACCGGAGTTCCGGTCGCCGTAAACGTCGGAGTGCTTGTGGCCGTTGCCGTACTGGTCGCGGTAAACGTCGGTGTCAGGCTCGGGCTGCCTGTCGGCGTATTGCCGATTACGGTCACGCTTCCGTTTGCCGTCAATGCCGGCGGATCGCCCTCATTCCACTGGAAGGCAGGATGGAAGCCCATGTTCGGATCGGTGTAATCCACAAACGTCAGTGGCGAAACCTGTGGCGGCGCTCCGACAACGTCGAACTTCAGAAACACCAGCGTTCCCGCTCCGGTCAATTCGGTCGCCTGGAATGCCGACAAGATAAAGTGCCCCGCATTCCCTGTATTTGGCGTGATCAACATCCCGCCGCTTATAGTTCCGGTCGCGTCAAAACAAGCATTACCAGTACAAGCGAGGCCGCCAGCCGGCTGCAGTATCGCCGGATTGTAATCGACGTTGAAGTCGTAGGAAATAATGCCTCTGCCCGTAGTATCGCTTACGGTTATTGGCACCGTAATAAGAGTACCCGGCGAAGCAGACACATTAGGCAGAGCGACCGTTACAGGCGGTGTGCCTGTCGCTGTCGCTGTCGGGGATAGAGCAACTGTCGGCGTAAACGTCGGCGTTGCGGTGTTCGTCGCCGTTGAAGTACTCGTCGGCGTATTTGTGGCAGTATTGGTTGCTGTCGCTGTATTTGTGTTCGTAGCCGTAGCTGTAAACGTCGGCCCAGGTGTCCCCGTGCTTGTCGGCGTTGCCGTATTCGTCGCCGTCGGCGTCGGGGTCACGCATCCTCCGCCAACTATTTGCCCGCGGATCTCGCCGCCCGGGAAGGTGCTTGAATGCACGTTAAAGTAGAACAGTCCCTGCTGGAGCTGCGATAGCTGCGTGGGCGTTATTGCAAAGTTCTGCGTCCCGATGTTGCCGCTTGTTCCCGAAACAGCGCCAAAGTTGAACAGTACCGGAGCATTGACGCCTGGCAAGGCGGGGCCGTGAATGTGCGCGGCAGTTGCACCGGTCGTCAGGCCGGACCAGTTTAGCGTGACAGTGATATTATTCAGGGCAGCGTTGAGCGAAACCGTGCCCGTGCCCGTGCCAAGCGAAGCGTTAGGAGGCACCTCCTGCGTGCCTGACAAAGTCACCGTCGTCGTGCAAGTCGGCCCGGCCGTCGGCGTTGCTGTTGCTGTCGCCGTAGCGGTTGCCGTAAAGGTCGGTCCGCCTCCAGGAATTGTTACGCTGCCGTTGGTGGTTGAGGCAGCCGGATCGCCCTCGTTAAACTGGAATGCCGGATGGAAGTTCATGTTAGGATCAGTGTAATCAGCAAAGGCCAAAGTAGTTGTGCCGCCGGGATTAGCCTGAACCACGAAGTTCATGATCACCAATGTTCCACTTCCGGTTAACGGCGTGGCCTGAAAAGCCGATAGGGTCAGATTTCCGTTACCCGGCCCGCCCGTGCAATTAGGCGTCGGCGTCGGCGGATCCTGGCAATTGTAGAAATTCGGTGTGACGATCATGCCGCTGCTCAACGTGCCGGTTATGGTGACGGGCGGATTGGCCGGCCTGATGACATCCGAATTAAATTGGACGTTCAGGTCATATGAGATTACATTCAGGCCTGTCAAATCTCCGACCGTTATCGGAATCGAGATAATTCCCGGCGTCGCATTCACATTAGGCAGCGAAACCGAAATGCCCGATGGCGTGCCCGCAGGCGTTGCCGTGTTTGTGGCTGTCACCGTCGCCGTATTTGTCGGCGTATTTGCTACCGTTGCTGTCGCCGTTGGTGTATTTGTTGCCGTTGCTGTGTTCGTCGATGTATTTGTAGGAGTAAACGTCGGCG
>CAZUEI010000183.1:0-4998 GCA_964618985.1 uncultured Chloracidobacterium sp. | reverse complement strand
ATGGTGTCACCGGCGAGCTATTTATCTTGCAGGCACGGCCTGAAACCATTCACGGCCAAAATACTCACAGTTACATCGAAAAATATAAGTTGGTCGGCATCCACGGAGCGCCGCTTGCAACCGGCGTTGCCGTTGGAGAAAAGATCGGCCACGGAACGGCTCACGTGATGCTGGATTCGGCGAAATTAATGAGCTTTAAGGAAGGCGAGATCCTTGTCACGTCGATGACCGACCCTGCTTGGGAGCCGATCATGAAACGTGCCTCGGCGATCGTTACAGACCGCGGAGGCCGCACGTGCCACAGCGCGATCATCAGCCGCGAACTCGGCATTCCGTGCATTGTCGGAGCAGGCGACGCTACCGAAAAGGTAAAGAACGGCGCGCCGATCACCGTCTCGTGCGCCGAGGGCGAACGCGGCAATATCTACTACGGCAAGATCGATTTTAAGGTCGAAAAACAAAAGATCACCGACAAGGAACGGCCGCGAACGCAGGTGATGATGAATGTCGGCGACCCCGATCATGCTTTTGCCGTTTCGCGGCTGCCTAATGACGGCGTCGGCCTCGCGCGGCTCGAATTTATCATCAACAACCATATCGGCATTCATCCGATGGCGCTTGTAAATTATCCAAATCTCAAAAGGCCTGCTGACAGAGAAATGATCGCCGCCCGCATCCTCGAAGAAGACCCCAAAGAGTTCTTCGTCCGCTCGCTCGCCGAGGGCATCGGCCGCATCGCCTGTGCTTTTTATCCGAAACCGGTGATCGTGCGTATGTCGGATTTCAAATCGAACGAATACGCGATGCTCATCGGCGGCAAGGAATTTGAACCGCTCGAAGAAAATCCGATGATCGGTTTTCGCGGTGCGTCCCGTTATTACGACGACCGCTACAAGGCCGGATTCCGTCTCGAATGCCTCGCCCTGCTGCGTGCCCGCGAGGACATGGGCCTCACCAATATCAAGCCGATGATCCCGTTCTGCCGCACTGTCGAAGAAGGAGAAAAGGTGATCGCTCTGATGGCCGAATACGGCCTCAAACAGGGCGAAAACGATCTTGAGATCTACGCCATGTGCGAGCTTCCGGCAAACGTCGTCTTTGCCGACGAATTCCTAAAGGTTTTTGACGGCTATTCGATCGGTTCCAACGATCTGACCCAACTCGCCCTCGGCCTCGACCGCGACAGCGAAATGGTCGCCCATCTCTTTGACGAACGAAACGGCGCCGTCGAAAAAATGGTCGCCATGGCCATCGACGCCGCGATCCGCTGCGGCAAAAAGATCGGCATCTGCGGCCAGGCCCCGTCCGACTATCCCGAATTTGCCGAGTTCCTGGTCAAACGCGGCATCAATTCCATCTCGCTCAACCCCGACACGGTCATCCAAACGACGCATCATATTCTCGAGACGGAAAAGAATCTTCAAAGCACCAAAGGTGCGGCGTAATATAGCCTGCGGCAACGTCGCAGGAAGTCGAATATCAATCCAAGCACCAACGGTGCGAAGTAACAGGTGCGTTATCAACGGTTACGCCGCCGCGTTGCGGCTCGGTATTGTAAACAACAGGCTCCTGCGGCGATGCCGCAGGCTGGATTACAACGCACCTTCGGTGCTAATGTGGCTTTGATGCCTGAACCCGCCTCGAATTACATTCCGCTCGATCTTGCATTATCAATGCGAAAACAAGCCTTCCGCGTGTGGTTTATCGGTTTGCTGGCCGTTCTTGCGTGGGCTTTGTTGATCGTCGGCGCTCCCATTCTCAAAGCCTGCGGCCTCGACGCCGTTTCATCACCGCTTTATTATTTCTTTAGCTTTCTTTGTCACCAGATACCTGATCGGTCGCTCCATATCGCAGACGAGCAGTTCGCGGTTTGCTCGCGGTGCTTCGGAGTGTATTTTGGCTTGGCTGTGGGTTTTATTGTTTATCCGCTCTGGCGAAACATCGCCGACACCGAACCGCTCTCCAAATTCTGGCTGTTCGCGTCTCTTATTCCAATGTCGGTCGACTGGTCGCTCACATTCTTCGGCATTTGGGAAAACACAAACCTCTCGCGTTTCCTCACCGGCATGATCGTCGGTTTTGCCTGCGCGACGTTTATTGTTCCCTCACTGGTCGAGATCACTCAAAATTTCACTTATCGAAAAAGAATTTCAACGCAAAGCCGCTAGGACGCAAAGGGAAAAATATCTTTGCGACTTGGCATCTTTGCGTCTTTGCGTTAAAAATCCAGCTATCTACATTCCGCGTTCGCGGCAGAAGTGAGTAGAATCCAAATTAAGACTATGTTTCGATACCTCATTTTTTTTGCGTAAAAATACGCTTAACACTATGCCTAAAACCGACAATCGAAATGGCAATCGCGACCAAGAAGGTAATCCAGTGTCAAACCCCGAACTTCGGGGATATTACCGCATCGCCGCTTTTTTCATTTTTGGGGAGTTGGCTATTTTGTGGGGATGTTCCTATATTCCTAGCCCAGACAACTATTGGCTCGCCGTTGTTACTGGAACTGTCAGTTATATGATTCTTCTGGCGATGATTGTGCAAACAGAAGTATCCGAGTTGCAATGGCGAGCTATGCGAGAACAAGCCGAAATTGCGAGTCGGCAACTTGAATGGAGCGACCGCCCGTGGCTGGATTTCGATGTCAAACTGACAAGCGGTCTGACATTCACTAAGGTGGCGGGCTATTTGGATCTTGACGTTGTTGTAAGAAACATTGGACGCTCCGTTGCGGCTAATGCTATCGTTCACGTTCCCAAATTGATTGCTACAGGATATACCACTAATGGCGGGGTCGAGGTTGAAAGTCCTTTTTTGGAAGCGGCAACTAAAATCTCTCCAACGAAACAACCTTCTAAAGATGGCTCTGCCGTTTTTCCCAACAAACCCTATACAATGGGTTGCAAGCTCAGTCTCAACAAAGCCAAATTGGATCGTGTTGCGGAGTATGGAGGATTTCGGTTGTGGCTCGTTGTCCGTATTAGCTATCAAGTCAGCGGACACGTAACGCGACATTATACGCAATCCGTTTACGAACTCTATCGGTTTCGGACTACGGCAGAACAGTCCCAAGTGCCACTTGCCTTTAATTTGTGGGAAGATGTGCCTCTCCAACGGATGGTTTGGGAAAGCCTCATTCGCTATAGCTATGCGGACTGATACGAAACAGAAAGCAAAAACAGCCAAAAGGACGGGGAATAAGCAAATTAAGACACTACCAAACCAATAAAAAGCTTGACAAAGACGGTAAGTTGTGCTATGTTTGCAACATTTTAGTATGTTCGTTGTAAGACAAAGTAAGATTTTTTTCAAAACTCGTGGAACAGGGCAAAATTATCACGATAACATCAATAAAATGAGCGGGTTACAGCGTTCCAGGTGCACTTGGAACAGAGTGGAACAGAAAAAGCGCGATGGGACAGTGGGACATGGGACAGGTAGGTAAAAAGTCAGGAAATTCAATAACCAGGGTTGTCCCAAAAGTTTCGGGACACGTGGGACACTTGGGACACTCGGGACAGTTGGGACACGTGGGACAGCCGGGACACGAAGACAGCGGGGTAAACACTGATTTATCAATGATTTACCTGCCCGCGGACATTTTGGGCGGCAGGAATTTGTAACACAAACTAGTCAATTTGTAACACATTGTAATACTTTGTGTTACAGAATAAGCTGAAAGTAGCCCTAAGATCGGACAAAAGGAACCTTCTTTGACTTGTTTTCGTAAAGAGAGCAAGATGAAAACAACATACACATTAGATATGAGCTTAACTAAAACAAGCGCTGTCGAGCAGGCAAAAAACGACCTGGCAAAGCGTCTGAAGATCGACGCCAGCAACGTCAGGGAATTTGGCGTGACGGACAGGGAATTTCCCGATATGGCTTTGGGTGCGCCCGAAAAGGGCGAGTTGTCTGCCCAGATGATCTCAAGCGGCTGGCAGATCAGGCTCAGCGCAAAAGGCAAGACCTATGAATACCGCGCAGACAAATACCATCTGCGCCTGCACAACTTTAAGGGCGCAAATTACGTCATAGAATCATAAAGTTTCGGGAGCAGTACCATGAATCGCAATAATATCTGGATACACGTCGGATTGGCCGTAGTTTTGATCACGATCGCCGCAGTTTTGGGTCAGATCAGCCGCTGGCAGGTGTCAATCAAAGACAATCCGATCGTTAAGGACGATCCGATCGTAAAAAAACGAGTGATCGATGTTGAAAAGATAAATCATCCTCGTCCGCCTGAGGTTCTCGTGCGATTTAAGAAAACGGTGTCGATGGATACCATCCGGGATGTTCTGTTTCGAAACAACGACATCTTGTCGGACGAGATCGAATCGGTTTCCGGCCTCACTGTGATCGACGATCTTGATGATGCCGACGCTGACGAAATTGTTAATGAGTACAGTTCGCTTTCTGATCTGGTCGATTACGCCGAGGTAAATTACGAGATCAAACTCGATGATCCTGATAGATCAGAGGCCGTGCGAGATCTTGTTTATCGCGAATTTACCGGCGAGCATCCAAACGATCCTCAATTCGGCGAACAGTGGGCTCTTAATAATGTCGGTCAGGACGGCGGCAAGGAACGAGCCGACATCGACGCTCTCGAAGCTTGGCAGACCACACAGGGCAGCGAAGACGTGGTCGTTGCGGTGCTCGACACCGGCGTCGATTTCACGCATGTCGATCTCGTCAACAATATGTGGATACGGCCCGAGAACGTGCCCGAATATACCGACGACGAACTCGGCGAGTTCAACGACCTCAACGGCTACAATGGCACCGACAACATTTCCGACCCGATGGACGACAACGGCCACGGCACGCACTGTGCGGGCATTATCGGAGCCGAAGGAGACAATGGGGAAGGCATTGCGGGCATAAATTGGCATGTCAAGATCATGCCGCTAAAGTTTCTTGGCCGCGGCGGTTCAGGCTCGGTGAATGACGCGATCGAGGCGATCAACTATGCCATCGACCGCAAAGAGC
>CAZUEI010000182.1:1412-5013 GCA_964618985.1 uncultured Chloracidobacterium sp. | reverse complement strand
GCGAAAGTCATTGTTGTACCTAAGCGGCTCGTAAATATTGTTGTCAAAGGCTGAACTAAGGCGAATGTTTGTTCGTTATTTTTACATTGATGTGGAATTGCCGCCTGACGATTTGTTTTCAACCTTGCTAGAAAAATTCAAAAAAACTAAAATTATATGGTTGAAAGCTACTTCCGGGACGTTAAAAATTTTATTGCTTTACGCTGTCGGGGTAAGTTTTTGCTGTTGATCCGAACCCTCAATGAAAGAATGCCAGTTATGTAAAACCTGTTTTGCGGACGACGTTGCGAGTTGTCCGAATGACGGGATGCCGACCGTGCATACGATAGCGGGCGCTCCCGTTCTGGAGGGGAAATATCATATCGAATCCCGTTTGGGCCAGGGCGGCATGGGCATTGTTTACAAGGCCCGCCATGCCTACCTGAAAACAACACTTGCGATCAAGGTCATTTTGCCCGATCTCGTCGGCAATGACCCGCAGCTTGTGACAAGATTTCGTCAGGAAGCTTTGGCGGCGGCGGCGATCCGTCATCAGAACGTTGTAGCAGTTACCGACTACGGTGTTATTGATGGCTCGGTTCCGTTTCTCGTGATGGAATATGTCGAGGGTGAATCGCTTCACGACCTTCTGGCTCGCGAAAAATCACTTTCTCCTGACAAAGCATTTGATCTAATTTCGGCGGTTTGCGCGGGCGTTGGCGCAGCTCATCATCAGGGCATCGTGCATCGCGATTTGAAGCCGCTCAATGTAATGATCTGCAGTGATAAGCCAAACCTTTCTTCGGCGGTAAAGATACTTGATTTCGGACTGGCAAAGATCAAATCGGGCGAGCTGCTCGGTTCTTTCATACAGGCGCAAACGACGGGACTGATGGGTTCGCCATATTACATGGCACCGGAGCAGTGGGCGGACGAGGAACCTGATTCGCGCGCCGATATTTATTCCCTTGGGGTAATGTTGTTTCAAATGCTTGCCGGTGACGTTCCTTTTAAAGGCTCGTCGATACCGGCGATAATGAAGAAGCACATCTCCGACCCGCTGCCTACACTTGCCTCCGCCGGCGTGAGCGTTTCACCCGAACTCGAACGCGCAGTTCTGCACACGCTTCAAAAAGACCCGGAAAAACGGACAGCCACGGTTGAGATATTTGTCGAGGAGCTTAGACAGGCAATACGCCCCGGCGCGCCGTTTGTCAATACAGGACAGACTTTGCCGGTATCGACGTTGACGATAATTTCAAAGCCACCGAAATCATCCGTTTATCTTGACAATATTTCATTCGGACAGACAAAGGATGATGGAGGCTTGCTGCTAGAGGGAATTCAGAGCGGCAATCACCATCTTCGGGTTAGTCATAAGGGCTTTTATGATTGGCAAAGCGAGGTTGTCTGCGACGGCAAGCCGCAGGAAGTGGTCGCTGAACTTCAGGCCGGCGTGACCGACAGCAATATTGCGATTCCCAAACCCGGCCAGGAATCTGCTGCTTCCGGAGCCGCGACGATGGTAAATCGCGGTGGTAAAGCCGGTGGCGATGCAATGTCAAGGACAGTGCAGCAAAGTTGGAAGCCTGGCGAGACGGCGGTTTCGGTTGGGACGCAACAACCAAAGAAGAAATCCGGATTCTCTCCTGCTGTTTTGGGAATGGTCGGACTATTGGTGCTGTTACTTATCGGAGGAATTGGAATTGGCGGCGCTTACATGCTCGGCTTTTTTGGCTCAAAACCGACACCGCCTGTGAACGCAGTGAGTACGCCCGTGCCCCAAGCCGTCTATAAGCCGGAAATGATCGAGATCCCCGGCGGTACATTTACGATGGGACGCAATAGCGGGCCGGATATGGAACGCGGGGAACACCCGGTAACCGTAAAATCGTTTAAGATGGAAAAAACCGAGGTCACAAACAGCGAATATTACCAGTTTATCATGCAAACCGGCTACCAGAATATTCCCTCACATTGGGTAAACAACAAACCAATTATTGGTGAGGAAAAATTCCCTGTCCGACTTGTCAACATCGCTGACATTAACCAGTTTATCGCTTGGAGATTGCTTAGGGATGGGGTTAAATACAGGCTGCCGACGGAAGAAGAGTGGGAATATGCTGCGCGAAATGGAGCCAAGAACAATTTATACCCTTGGGGCAACCAGTTTAAAGCCGAGTGTGCCGTCGTTGATAAGGGCCGAGTCCCGCAGTTTGCAGCAGTTGGTACGGCCTCATGCCCGAACGAATGGGGCGTGTATGACCTGATCGGGAATGTTTATGAATGGACCGCATCAAAACCGCAACCGTATCCAGGGCAGGTGCGTGAGAATCCGCCAACAGAGGTCGAAAATGTGGTTCGCGGTGGTTGCGCTTCGGATGTTTCGACTGGCAAGAACGCGATAACTTCGACAACTCGTCAAGTTGCTGCAGCCAGCAAACGCGACCTGCTCCTGGGATTTCGGCTTGTTTCCGATAATTAGATTTCGAGTTTATGATGTTCAGCGTTGCCCGGTTTTTAGTTTTAGGCATCCTATGTGTGTTGTTATCACTCTGTGCGATTGGCCAGGATCTCGGCAGCAGCAATAATCTTTTTGGAAACAAGAAAGCCGTATCGACAAAGGCAAAACTGGCTTCGTCGAAGCGAAAAACCACGCCAGCAAAACAAAAATACTCTCCGAAACCCGCAACTATTGCCTCAAAGTCCGCAAGAAAAGGCCGGAATTCGACGACGCCTGTTAAAAAAACGGAATCGCAACGGGTAGCTGTGTTGCCGGAGAAATCTGCGGTCATTCCGGCTAAACCGCCTGCGGTTGTTATGCCTTCGAGCGCCGCGCTTGATGAGCAATTTGAAAAGCTGATCGTTGACGGCAACACGGCGAGAGATGATCGTAATTATTCGGCTGCGGAGGCTGCGTATAATCGCGCCAAAAACATAAAACCGAAGGATTCGCGTGCAGTTTACGGCCTCGGCAATCTTTACAGCGATCAGCAGCGTTGGGACGAGGCGGAAATATCTTATCGGGCCGCGCTAAAGCTCGATCCGGCCAACGCAATAATAAGTGTGGCCCTGAGCTATGTGCTTTCTCAGCCGGTCATCGTTTCAAATTTGTCCGACCGTTATGAGGAAGGGGAATTACTGGCACGCCGCGCAATTGAGCTTGCGCCGTCGAACGCGCTTGCATTTGATCAACTGGGCGTGGCGATGGAGCTTCGGGGTATTATTTCTGAAGAAACCGAAAATGCCTATCGCAATGCGATCCGTCTCGACCCGTCCTTTACGCCAGCGTATGCTCATCTCGGACGGTTGCTTCGGCGTCAGGGCAAATTGAAGGAATCCGAAGCGGCTTACGGCAATGCGATCAAACGTTCAAATGACGTTCCGACGTTGATCCTCGTTGCAGACGTGTTGCAATCTGAACAGCGTTATGCCGAATCGGAGCCGCTTTTGCGGAAGGCCGTCGAAAACGACCCGAGAAATCCGGCTGGATTGCTCTTATTGGGCAAGGCATTGACCACGCTTGGCAACTTTGCCGATGCCGAGAAGTTTCTGCGACAGAGCCTCACTGTAAGCCCTAACGGATTTATGCCAAATTGTTTGTTGGGATCGCTTTACGCCC
>CAZUEI010000182.1:0-1312 GCA_964618985.1 uncultured Chloracidobacterium sp. | reverse complement strand
ACTGTAAGCCCTAACGGATTTATGCCAAATTGTTTGTTGGGATCGCTTTACGCCCGGCAGGGTAAGTATGAACTGGCCGAAAATGCTCTATTGCAGGCGCTTCGGTTCGTTTCGCCAAACGAAAAGCGAAATCTTTCCATTCAGTTTGAGATGGTTGGCGATGGTTACTTTAAGGCCAGGAAGGCCAGGAACGCCGAGCGGGTTTATAAACAGGCCATTGCACTCGACACCGAAAGAAAATCGCTCGCCGCCAAACTCGCGAAATCGCAGCAAAAATAAATTTGGTAAAAAACGGCCGGATTTTTAGTTTTGTCGGGCTTTTTTGGCGTATTTGAAATTCGGCCTTTATTATAAGTGTTTTAACTCGGAAAAGTATCGATTAAAACTGATAAGGCGGTTCACAGGATCTTGCTCGATGCGGCGATAGCGGAAATGTATTGTCCCAAGTGTAAAGAGAGTTTTGAAGAAGGTTCGAGGCGGTTTTGCCCGACAGACGGAGCGCGCCTTGTCTCCGAAACGGCGGGGGCAGGTGGCCGCTCCTCGGGCGGCATTTTTTCCAATCTTATTCCAAAAGCCGAGGTCAGCCGTGAAATGGATGAGTTGATTCCCGGCATTCCGCAGTTTGTCATAACAGAACCTGAGGGATTGGCCGATCCGCTACCGGAACCGGAAGATATTGCAGGCGACTACTTTGAATTTGAGGACATCGAGCCTGATAACGCTCTCGATCTTGTCGTGGAAACGCGCGCACCCGAGCAAGCCGAAATCAAGCCGGCTGTGCGCAAGATAAAGCCTTACGAGATACCGGCAGGCCACGTTGATTTGGAGCAGTTGGAAAGACATGTCGATTCGGCAGATTTTAGCGCTGATGATCCGGAAAGTTTTGTCGGCCGGACGGTCAAAGGCCGCTATTATGTGACCGAGTTATTAGGCGGCGAAGAGAATAGTTTTGCATATCTCGCCTACGACAAAATCTTCCGCAATAAAACAGTTTTGGTGCGGATACTTCCGAACGGTGGATCAGACGAAATGGCGGCTGGCATTATAGACGACGAGCTTGTCGCTCTTTCGCATATCAGCCATCCTAACGTGGCGAGGCTTATAGATTCCGGCCAGTTTACGGACAAAACAAGGTTTTTGGTAAGTGAATACGTCGATGCGCTTTCCGTAAATGATATTTTGAGCATTCACGGCGCGGTAGGCGGTTTGCGCGCTGCCCGCATCATCAGGCAGGTGGCATACGCGCTCAATGAGGTACACCAGGAAGGAATTATTCACCGCGACATGCGGCCTGAAAATATCATAATTGCCC
>CAZUEI010000181.1:0-5041 GCA_964618985.1 uncultured Chloracidobacterium sp. | reverse complement strand
CTTTCAATATCCGGTGCCGAACTATTGTCGGAAACTTTGGCTAATCTCGAACATATTGAACCAAAGCCGCAAGAAAATGATCTTGCGACCTATGCGCCTATCATGAAAAGGGAAGACGGGCTGATCGATTGGAACATGAGTGCAGTCGAAATCGCGAATCGTGTACGTGGTTTTCAACCTTTTCCGACGGCCTTCACGCGTTACAAAGAAATGCGGCTGACGATTTTGCGATCTCGCCCGCTAACGGTCGAACGGGATCGGAAATTTGTACCCAGTGAGGTCCTTGAAGCGAGCGGCAGCCAAATCCTGGTTGGGTGCGGCGATGGCTCGGTATTATCGTTGGAGGAGTTACAACTCGAAGGGAAACGCCGACTATTGACTCGCGATTTTCTCAATGGTGTAAAATTGGTCGTTGGAGAGAGGTTAGGCAAGTGATCCTTGTATGGAGTGCGTAAATCACATTCAAATAATTTCGTTCTACGAATTCAAAGAATTGAACAAGGTTGCTGATCTCAGGGAACTGAAAGAGGACTTGAAGGCGATCTTGCGCGAGTTGGATGTCCGGGGGACGATAATTATTGCTAACGAGGGTTTCAACGGAATGGTTTGCGGCGACCCGGACTGTATCGCCGATTTTGTAAAACGTGCGGAAGATATTTTTGACACGAAACTCTCCGTCAAATCATCGTTTTACGGCAAAGCGCCTTTTCGCAAGATCGACATCAAGATCAAGCCTGAGATCGTTACCTTAAAGAAACCAGTTGATATTTCAATGGGAAAAGGCACTCATGTAAATGCCGGGGAATGGAATCGGCTTATCTCGGATCCCGATACAGTTGTTCTCGACACACGTAATGATTACGAATATAAAACCGGCACATTCAAACATGCAATCAATCCGCAGACACGGAAATTCAGCGATCTTCCGGGGTTTGTGGCTGAAAATCTTGACCCGAATAAACATAAACGAGTCGCGATGTTCTGCACCGGCGGCATTAGATGTGAAAAGTTTGCTCCGTATTTAAAGCAGATCGGTTTTCAGGAAGTATTCCAACTTGAGGGCGGCATTTTGAAATATCTCGAAGAAACTCCGCCCGGTGAAATGCTGTGGGAAGGCGAGTGTTTTGTGTTTGATGAACGCGTGACGGTCAATAAATATCTGAAAAAGGGAGCTGGCCCCGACTATTCTCAGCGGCACGCCAACGCTAAAAAGCCGCCTTACAAGATCAAGGAATGAAGATCTCACCCGCACGAATTGCTGCATTCAACGTCCTGCTGCGAATCGAAACGGAAAAGTCATTTTCGTCGATTTTACTGCCCTCTTTTGAGAACGGGTTATCGGCTGCAGATCGTTCGCTGTGTCATGAGTTGGTCCTCGGCGTCCTGCGGCGTCAGATCTATTTGGACAAGATAATTGGCGATTATTCAGAGGGCAAAAAACTGGACGCAGCGGTTCGCATCGCATTGCGGCTCGGCATGTATCAGTTGCTGTTTCTCGACAGAATCCCTGAGTATTCGGCTGTTAACGAAAGTGTCAGTCTTGTTCAAATGGTTAAGATAACTTCTGCAAAAGGCTTTGTTAACGCTATTTTGCGACGCATTAAAAAAGAAAAATTAGAGTTAACATATACGGATGAGATTGACCGATTAAGTGTCGAAACTTCGCATCCCCGATGGATGATCCAAAAATGGATTGGTGAATATGGTTTTGACGAAGCTGCCGAACTAGCCACTGCCAATAATCAGGTTAGCGAACAGGCGTTTCGGCTACTGAGTGACGGTTCAATTGACAATTACACAGCGCGATGTTCTGAATTTGTTGATGGTTGTTATTTGACAGATAAGATAGATAACACCTTGATCACTGCTGCCGAAAATAACGAGATTTATTTTCAGGATGAAGGCTCGCAAATGATAGCATGCTCGATTAGGGTTGCGGCAGGCGGGAACTTTTTGGATGTTTGTGCGGCCCCGGGTGGAAAAACGGGACTGATCGTAAGGCGAAACGCGTTGAAAATTCAACTCGCTATTGCGGGTGACCTACATTGGCAGCGAGTGGCTGTTTTGAAGGACAATTGTGATAAACAGGGCATCGGAAACGTCATTGTTGTTCAATATAATGCCGAAAACTCGCTGCCTTTTCTTGACATCAGCTTTGACACCGTCTTTGTCGACGCACCTTGTACAGGGACGGGCACAATTCGTCATAACCCGGAATTGCGATACTTTATCACACCAGGGGATATAGTTGAATTATCTGCAAAACAACTCAATATACTCTCGAATGCATCAAAAATGGTGAAAAGCGGAGGCTCGCTCATTTACTCAACCTGCTCGCTGGAAAGAGAGGAAAATGAAGCGGTTTGTCAGAGATTTTTGAGTGAAAATAGCCATTTCAAAATAGTGAAACCCAACGTGCCGGAACGCTTCATTACCGATGAAAGTTATGCCCGCACGTTTCCGCATCGTGATAATATGGACGGGTTTTTTATTGCTGAGTTTGTTAAAGGTTAAGCCGGGTTGTTCCGTTCTGGAACCTGTGGAACAGGTGGAACAAATCCCTACTGCTCAAAATTCATTGTTTTACGGAAAAATGATAGACTTTCGTTTGATTTTGGAGTGTAGTTAGAAAGTGAGTTTCCTCAAATCAGGATTTTCAGCGATCGGCCGGTTAGCAGCTTTGGCGCTGCTTGCGGCGGCATTTCTACTTGGCTTGGCGGGAGTTGTTTATATGTCGCTCCAGGGGGCTGAGATAAAAGTGCCGGAGATCATCGGGAAGGACTTTTCACAAAGTGAAAAAGAACTTGCCTTGCTGGGATTAAAGATCAAAAAGCGGGCTGACCGGACAAGTGCAGAAGCGCCGAATACTGTGATTGAGCAACTTCCCAAGCCGGGAGAGACCGTCAAAACAGGCCAAATGATCTTGGTTGTAACGAGTAAAGGCGAAGGCGAGAACGGCGAAAAAGGCTCGACTCTAAAAATGATCGGCGACGAGGACGACACTGAAAAGATCGAGGAAATGATCGATGATAAGCCGAAAAAGTCGAAATCGAATTCAAACACTTCGCGAAAAAAAGCTGACACGACACGAGATGTGACGGCGAATACAAATTCCAATTCTGACAACACGAATTCCTCTAGTTCGAATAAGAAAGAAACTGGCTCGAACAACAATTCATCTGAGAAACCAAACAAAAATGAGCCAACAACCGGCAACAATAAACAGCCTAACTCCGGCACCAAGCCGTCCGGCGATACTCGTCCAAAGCCGCCGAAAAAACCATAATATGGCAACGGCATAGCCGCATTTTGCAACAAAATAAAGAGAATGTTTGAAATAGCTCCGTCGATACTTTCGGCCGATTTTACAAGGCTTGCTGAGGAAATTTCCTCGGTCAAAAGCGGCGGCGCCAAGATTCTCCACGTCGATGTGATGGACGGGCATTTTGTGCCCAATATCACGATCGGGCTGCCGGTGGTCAAATCGATCAGAAAGGCGACCGACATGACCATTGACACACATTTAATGATCGATGAGCCTGGCAGGTATGCGGTTGAGTTTGTAAATGCGGGAGCTGATATGGTCTCGGTTCACGTTGAGGCCGACGCTCATTTGCAGCGGACGTTGACTGCTATAAGAGAAGCCGGTGCGAAGGCGGGCATCGCAATAAATCCGGCGACTCCGATAGAAACTTTGACAGAGGCGCTTCCATATGCCGATTTTATTTTGCTGATGTCGGTCAATCCCGGTTTTGGCGGGCAGAGATTTATCCCTACAATGCTTGATAAGCTGCGACGGCTTAAGGAAATGACAGTTTCGCGTGGATCTTCGGCGCTGATAGAAATAGATGGAGGCGTTGATGCCGATAACATAGCCGAAATAGCTGCTGCCGGCGCTAACATTGCAGTTGCCGGTTCGGCGGTTTTCTCTCATGGCGATCCGGCAGCAGCAGTTGCCGGACTGGTTGAAAAAAGTTCTGTCTGGGTCTAAAGGCTGAAACAAATCTAACATTATGTTTTTTCTCGTAAAAAGAATTTCTTTTCTATCGCTGTTAATGGTTTTGGGCTTTATAGTTACTGGATTCGGACAGGTGAAGCCCGCCGACGGCACGGCGGCGCAGCGGCTGGAAGTAATGGGGCAAAAACTTACGATCATGCGGCGCTCGCTGACCAGCGCGGCGTCAGTTTTAAAAGAAGAGAGCAAAGACGATAAGTCGAAAAAGGACGACAAAAACAAACTTGATACGCCGTTAGGGCGGCTTTTGAGTCTCGAAAAGGAAGCTGGCCGTCTTCAGTCAGACGTGAACAGCCTTCGCGGCAAGGTAGATCGCGGCGAACAATTTGAGAACAGCGAGGTTGATTCGCTTGAGCAGGCCGTATCCGAATTCCAAACGCGAGTAGATGCCGCTCAATTGGAAACGGCAACTGCAAGAGCAACTCCGAATTCACCTGTCGGAAAACCGCGCGATAAAAAGAAGAAGAAAAAATTTCTTGGCATTTTTGGCGGCGGCGGAACAGATGAATACGAGGACCTTATCGGCAGCGTTTCGCCCGGACGCGATCGCGAGCTCTTTATCGTTGCGACCCGCGAGATACGCAAAAAGAACTACGACGTTGGCCGTCTTCTTTTCCAGACGATAATCACGACGTATCCCGACTCGCCATATCTGCCAATGTCGAAGCTCGCTGTAGGCGATTCGTTTTTCATCGAAGGCTCAACAAGCTCGCTAATACAGGCGATCGCTGCTTATCAGGATTGGCTTACGTTTTTCCCGACGCATCCGCTTGCCGACCGCGTGGTTTTGAAAGTTGCGGAATCGGAAATGCGGCAGATCGGCCTGCCCGACCGAGATGCGACCCGTGCAAAACGGGCCGAAACGCGTCTTAAAGCCTTACTGCAGCAGCATCCAAATTCATTTCTCAAACCCGCCGCCGAAGAGCGTTTGAGGCAAGTGCAGGACAATCTCGGCCTTCATAACCTGCTCATCGCAAATTATTATTATGGCCTTTCAGTTAATCAAAAGAAGGGCGGCCTAAAAGG
>CAZUEI010000180.1:0-5047 GCA_964618985.1 uncultured Chloracidobacterium sp. | reverse complement strand
GTATAATTGCTCAAGTAAGACTACACGAGCCATCTCGTGCGTCAAAGTAAGAAACGATAAGGATAACCTATCGTTGGCACGTCGCGCAACCTCAGACGAGACACCTTCTGCACCGCCGATGACGAACGTTATTTCTTTGGTTCCGGCGTTCTGCCATTTTTCAACTTCCTTTGCCAATTCCGGTGAAGACAGCCCGCGGCCCTCGACATCGAGAAGACAGACAAAGGGACTTTGATTCAGTTTCTCCAGAATTCGTTTGCCTTCAATTTCTTTGTTTTCATGCGGCAGCGAATCCTTGACCTCGACGATCTCGCATTTCACAAAATGCAAAAGCCGCCGCAGGTATTCATCCTGTAGCGCGCGGTAATTCTTATCTTTGGTCTTTCCGATCCAGATAAAGCGAAATTTCATGACCGTTGAATATCGGTAACCTGCCTGCCGAAAACAAGCACTGTAGCAGAAACAGTAACAAATTCGGTAATCCGCACTCCGCATTTTTTGCGGCACATAGCCACGTCTCCTTCTCCTTCGGGCGGTTTTGAACGAGAGCTTGTTGTTTGACAAAACAACCTGGGTCGGATAAAATGCCAGACCGAACTAGCACCAAATCATAACCAGCGAGTGGAGGTATCCGAGATGTCGTTTCTCCTTAGTTTACGCCGTTCTATTGCTGTCCGAGTCGCCTTTTTTGCCCTCATGATCGGACTGGTTCCCGTTCTCGCCTATAAGTCGTCCAATCTTGCAGATGCCTTTTTGGGTTCGATGGCCGATTCGCCGCAATCGGCGTCTCCCCAAACAACTCCGCTGAATGCGGTAACGTCCCTCGATGCGGCGATACTCGCGCGGCATATTGCTGGACAGACGCCGCAATTGACCGGCAACCAGTTGGCGGCGGCTGATACGTCCGGAAATTGCATAATTACAAGTCCTGATGCAGCTAATATAGCTGGATGGGTTATTGATGCTATTGCGGGCGGGACAACAAATACGACAATAAACCCACCGGGGCCCTGTGCTAATTTCCCGATCTCGGTTCCCGTGCTAAAGGGTGATGTTACGGGCACTGCCCCGATTATCACGCTTGGCTCCGGCAGTGCAACTGTTTCCCTCCCTCATATTACCCCCTCGCCGGGACCGATTACGGTCCCGATCATGGTCACTGATCTGACAGGGCTAGACGTGCTGTCCTATAATATGCAGATCAATTTCGACCCGGTGCTTTTGGAGCCTGTCTCGCCTTTCGTTTCGGCGGGAACCGTGGGCGGGGGCGCCACCGTGAACTCGACCAATGACGGACATTTGATAATCTCATCCACCGGCGGCTCTTTTTTGACCGGATCGGGAACCCTGATAAATCTGCATTTCGATTACATCGGGCTACCAGGGCAAAACTCCGCTCTGACTTTTGCAGATTTTACAGGTTCGACCGGGCCCGGCAGTCATATTCACCAGGGTTGTTTGTTCAATGAGGGCCTGCCGGGTTGTACCGCTATTAACGGGAGCGTCACGGGGCCCCCGGCGACGCCGACGGAAACGGGCACTCCGAAGGAGACGCCGACGTTTACTCCTACGGCGACCTTTACTCCTACGCCACCTCCCGGTGTGCCTTATGTTACCACCGTGAATAGGACGTATTCCGGGTTCTTCCTTCAAGGGTTTCCCGGGAATAATGTTTTCAACGCGAATGTTAATTGGCAGGGAACTCCCGGAAGCGTTCGTTTTCAGATCAACAATGATACGCCGGTTGATGTGCCCGGAACCGCGTCGGGTGCAATGCGGACCTTCAACATGAGCACAGCTTTCACACCGAGCTTCACTTCTCCTTCGATAGTGAAGATAACCCCGACAAACGCCCAAAGTTTTGTCGGCGGGCCCTGGACGGGCACCGTTTATGTATTTCCCTACCCTTCATGGCTTTCGATCGCTCTTCAGCCAAAAAATGGTGGCTCTCTTACCTTTACTACGGGAAACGGCGAAATGAAGGCAACGATGAACTGGAAGTACCCGAAAGATCCGATCACGTCGATGAAGATCCCAATTCCTCAATGGGTACCGTACATAGGCGGGGAATTTGGGGTTAAGGATACGCAGGCTTTTATCAAGGGAACTGTTTCGAGCCGCGGGACGGGACAGTTGTCCGCCGGTGGGCAGACGGGTTTCAAGGCAATGGGAAGTGAGATAACCGGCAACATCCGCGGAACGGGGAATTTCCTGATCAATCAAAATGGCCTGAGCCTGACGTCAGCCTCCTTAACATTCGGGCTGCGGGGAACATTAGCAAAAGAACTTGGTATTGTTGAGGCTATTCCGAGTTTGTCGGGGCTTAGTGGGTTTCCGGGTATGAAACAGCTCAATCAGATCGCCAAATTGCGTGGAGAAATAAAACCGGGAATTGTGGTCACAAGCAATTGGAAGCAGAACCCGTCCACCGGATCTCTCGGGTTTAGTTCTTTGACAGGGACAGGATCGCTTGCTCTAAAAGGAATTCTCAAAGTGAAAGCGACTGACCACTTGAAAATTCAAGGATGGCTCGGCGGCGGCGGCAGCCTTACTCTCGGCCTTCCCGAACCATATTTGAGATCAATGAACGTTTCCGCTGAAGCAGGCGTTCAGATAAAGGTAGATACCCTCATTGGGGGGGGCAGTTATAAAAAGACCCTTCAGTATAGTTGCAATTGGACCGCCCCGGGCCCCGTAGCCTGCGGCACGCCTGCCGGAGCGCGGAAAATTCCGTTCTCAAAGCTCAGGCTGAGCTTATTGCATCATGATTACGGCCGATTCGGTGGTTATGAACAATTCGGCACCCAGATAAGCATAGATCCGTCCACCGCGACGGGAAGATCACATTTGGTTGTTGACCCGCCGTTTTTAGCAAATGTTTTTCCGGGAGCAGAGCCGAAACTTATCCCGGTCGGCAGCGCGGGGCGAATTCTTCTTTGGGTGCGTCAAGATCCAATTTTGCCGATCCTGCAGTCCACCGAGATCGCCTGGTCTTATTTCGACGGCACGAACTGGAGTTCTCCCGGTGTCATTCTCGGCGATACGCGAGCTGAAATGGCTCCGGTCGCGGGCGTTGATGAAAATGGAAAGGTGGTCGCGGCCTGGGTGAGGATCAAGGACCCGGCTTATTCTGGAAGCCCTTCGACGTTTGAGGAGTTGCCGGATTTTTATAAGAATCTTGAGGTCGTCAGCGCAGTTTTCGATCCGGCATTGGGCACCTGGAGCGCAGTCACACAATTGACCGACGATCTGGCGCTCGACACAAGTCTCCGGCTCTCGTCGGACAGCACGGGCAAGCTGCTGTTGACCTGGCAGTCTAATCCGAGTGGGGAATTTACCGCCGATGCTGCAAACCCCGCCACCCTAAAATATACGTTTTGGAACGGTACGGCCTGGGATCCGGTTGCGACTGTAGCGAGTGGGCTGGTACACCTCAATGAACACGCGGCTGATGTTTACGGCACCAACGCCTTTATCGTCGTGCCGCAGGACCCCGATCTGAATGTTATGGGCGACCGCATCCTGCTCCTTTATGTTTGGAACGGCGCAAGTTGGAGTTCTTTAACTGTTTTTGCCGCCGGCGGAGTGGACAATCTGAACCCGTCCGCCGCCTATGACGCCGGCGGACAAGGTCATGTGATCTGGTTAAGAGGCAGCGATATTGTGCATGCCACGTTGGCCGGTCCGACGCCGCAGTTTGTGCGTGCCGGTGGTGATTCTATGGCCTTTTTTAATCTTCAGTTCATCAACAACGCAGCCGGAAATATGACGCTGGTTTGGCAGGAAGCGTCAGACGAGGGTCCGGCAAAGATATTTGCTGCGATATACGATACTGTTTCGCAAACATGGAGCGCAGACCTTCCGCTAAACGATGACGGTGAAGACTCGCAGGCGAGCGATTCGACGGGATATTACGGAACTGACGGCAAGCTGCGGCTCGCATATTTGGCGACTCAGATCAACCGCATTACGCAGACTGTTACTATTGACGGCCAACCTGTTGACATTCCGGACATTCCCGAAGATGGCCAGACGGACCTGCGTCTATTGGAGTACACCCTTGCAACGGATCTGTCTGTTGTGGATGACGATCTATCGTTGTCTATAGAAAATCCGGAGGCAGACGATGCGATGACCGCAGATCTGACCATTCACAATGTCGGCGCTTATCCGGTCAATAATTTCAACGTGAAATTGTTCGCAGGTGACCCGAACACTGGCACTCTTTTGGACACCGTGAGAGTGACCGCGCAAATGGCGGGCGGTTCGGATAGGAATATTAGTTTTGCGTTTAACTACCCGGCCCCTGCACTGACGTTTACAGCGGTTGTCGATTCGGATAGTGAAGTTGTCGAGAATTCGGAGATCAACAACATCGCTGTCGCCACAATAACGGCGTCGTCGCCAACCCCTACGCCGCCGGCCGCATCATTGAGCGGTGTAGTAAGTTACGGCAACGCTGCGGCTCCGCCGAAGTTCATCTCGAATGTGACGGTGACTGGAACCGGTTCGCCTAACGTAACTACGACAACTGACGCTCCCGGAGAAACGGGCGGCTCATATACGCTGACCGGATTTGGTTCGGGGTCTTATACGGTTTCACTTTCTAAGACAACGGGCCAGAACGGCATCACCTCTAACGACGCGGCGCGCGTCGCACAGCACGTCGCGGGTCTATCGCTTTTGACAAGCGACAGCCAGAGAGCAACCGCTGACGTGACGGGCAACAATGCGGTTTCCTCACAGGACGCGGCAAAGATCGCGCAAGTTGTTGCCGGGCTTCCACTCTCGCCGCCAAATTTGACTGGCACATGGTACTTCTACCTTCCGCCTGGCCCAACGTTTCCAGTGGCCGGATCACAGACCAGCAGGACATATCCGTCGGTCACGAGCAATCTTACGGGCGAAGATTATGTTGGTTTGCTCATCGGCGAAGTGACGGGAAACTGGATACCGACTTCGGCAAGGCCTGACACCTGGCAGAAGGCAGCGGCGGAACGCAGTGATAAGCGAGATATCGTTCTACGTCTGCCGAACGTCGCGACAA
>CAZUEI010000179.1:0-5079 GCA_964618985.1 uncultured Chloracidobacterium sp. | reverse complement strand
CAAAGTAAACAACCCGCAAATGCAAAAGCCCGCACGTAAGTAAGGGCGATACATTCAACGTTGCGTGTTTCGCCAGTACTCACGTGCGGGCTTATGCACTAAAAAATTTTTACTTTATAATACAAAGTACTTGACAAACCATATTACTTGATATATACTGGCTTTACTATGGCAAACAACCAAGCTCTCCGAAAAGACGAAGACCCGCAAAACCCGGCGGTAAATCTCGGCGACCGTGCGATCGATAATCTCAAATTCATCCGCGAGACGATGGAACGCTCGACCGCTTTCACGGCCGTTCCGGGTTACGGCGGCATATTGATGGGCGTTACGGCCTGTGCCGCTGCGTATATTGCAAACCTGCAGATCTATCTTGTCGATTCGCTCGCAACCTGGCTTGTCGAAGCATGTCTTGCTTTCGCGATCGGCCTGCTTGCGATGTGGCAGAAATCGAAGATCGCGGGCCAATCGCTTGTTTCCGCCCCAGCGAAAAAATTTGCTATGGGTTTTGCCCCGCCGCTTGTTGCCGGCGTCGTTGCAGTGCTCGGTTTGTGGAAGTATGGCCACTATTACGAAATGGCTCCCGTCTGCATGCTCGCATACGGCGCAGCCGTCGCAAGCGGCGGAGCATTTTCGGTTCGCGTCATTCCCGTGATGGGTTGGTGCTTTATGGCTCTTGGGGCGATCGCTTTCGCACTGCCGACAAATTACAGCAACCTGATGATGGCACTTAGCTTCGGCGGACTTCACATCGTTTTTGGAGCGATCATCGCACGGCGGTACGGCGGGTAAGAATTTGTGCCCGCAAAACACACGAAAAAACGCGAAAGAGGAAGTTTAGGATTTGGATTTATTTTCGTATGTTTCGCGTGTTTCGCGGGCAAAAAAATTTTCAAATGGCAAAGAATCTAGCACTAAAAAAAGAAGAAAGTAAAAACGGACTGACCGTTGCACGTGCGGCTGAGACCGTTTCGGGCGAGCTCGATAAGGTAATCCACGAGCGAATGCGCCTCGGCATTATCAGCGCCCTCGCGGCGAATAGCAAACTTAGCTTTACCGAGCTAAAGAACCTGCTCGCAACTTCGGACGGCAACATCAGCGTCCACGCACGCAAGCTGGAAGAGGCCGGTTACGTAACGTGCGAAAAATCGTTCAAAGGCCGCATGCCTCTGACCGAATACGCGATTACAAAAGACGGCCGAAAGGCGTTAGAGAGGTATTTGGATCATATGGAGGCCTTGATTAGGGCGATGAAAAATGTTTGAAGAGATGCCAGAGCGCAAACTGAATACTCCGGAAATGAGACTGAGTTTAATTATGCTGACGACTATCGTGTATACATTTTCGCCGATTCTGTTCGCCGCATGGATGTTTAAGTTGTTGGATGAAGGAGCTTTTCCACCGAATGCTGATTCAATAGGTATACCCATTGGCGGGTTCGTACTTCTGTGGCTATTATTTTGGCCCATTTTCATACTTGCCTGTTATCTCTTTGAGATAGTGGGTCAACAAATCGAAAGGAATAAATGGGCGGGTGATAAGCACAATTAGATTCCCTGGGCGCGCTTTGGCCAGGACGGAGGACATATGGGCGTGGTTCTAATGTTAATGACAATTGGCGGACTGGTATGCGCAATGGTTTTGCTGGTGATTGCATTGATCACAAAGAAAACATGGCTGCGAAATTTTGTTGTCGGCGGTGTGGCGGTTTGGTTTGTATTTTACTCGGTGATGCTGTTTGGGTTTTCGCTGACGAGCACTGAAAGAGTTCTCGCGGCCGGCGAGGCAAAAGAGTATTGCGGCTTCTATCTCGATTGCCACATGCACAGCTCGGTGACGCATATGCGGACCGAAAGGGCGATCGGCGACCGCGTGGCGAAAGGAATGTTTTATGTTGTGAGCATAAAGGTCTTTAGCGACGCAAAAAATCCTAATATCGCCCTGCACCTGATCGAACCAAAAGCGCGCGTTGTGCTGCCAAATGGCGAAAAGGTCGAACGCGACGAGGCTGCCGAGGCCAAGCTGCCAACCGCCAATGTTCGGCTCGACCGCGACATTCATAAGAACGATACGATCGAAAAAGAGATTGTCTTCGATCTGCCAACAGTCGCCGACGATCCGAAATTACTCATCACCGAAGGCTACGGCATAGACAAAACCATCGAGCACGTTTTGGTCGGCGACGAAGACAGCATCTTCCACGCCCAGACGTTCTTTGAACTTCGGGAACAAAACGAGACGGCAGGCGTCAAATAGGTTGAGGAGAAAAGGAAATGCAACCACAAGATCGTGACGACAAAGAAACTAAGACCGAGAAGGAAAGTTTTTGGAGGCGACAGTTTCAGCGAGAGCCGACAAAAGCACAGCGTAAGTTCGACTGGATGTTCGGCGTGATAATGCCGGTGGTTTGCATTTACTTTGATCTTGGTGTTTTTTCAAGCCACACGGGAGGCTGGTTTCTTTTAGGCGCATTTAAGCCATTTGCATACCTATTAAGCTTTACGGCCATCATGGCAATGGTGGCATGGCTAATCTGGGGACAACGTTTGAAAACGCTAAACGCGTTTTTAGCTGGATTATTTTGGGTAAGTGGAGTTGTCGCCCTCATTATCGGCGTAGTGCTGTTTCCATTTAGCTTAATTGGGCTTGTTTTCCTGATCGGAGCATTAGGATTCACACCTTTTTTTACTGGTATTGTCTATCTTCGAAACGGTGTCCGTGCAGCCAAAACGGCCAGTTCATTTCTTGCAAAAATCACGCTTACCTATTCCGTTCTTTTAAGTTCGCTTGCCAGCAGTATCGTTCCTTATGTTATCAACGTCGAGATCAATAGAAGCTTAGAACGAATAAAGACTGGTGATGCAAAAACGATCCGAACAGAGAGTATAAAGCTCTGGGCCGTAAAACCGCTTGTAAACGCTGAGCAGTTGGTTCCTGGCTATCGCCATAGATTTGCAGATGAGAAAGAGATCGACGAAATGAATGCGACTGCTGATATTTATCATGATCTAACCGGCAAAGACATTAAACGTCCGTGGATTTCTGTTTGGGATTATTAATATGAACGAACGAACTAGATCAGGATTAGAGATATTACAAGTTGCGGCAGTGCTTGGCGTTCTCGGCGACGTTTTATTGCGTGCGACGCCTTGGGGCCTAAATGTATTGCTCTTTAATGTAGCGTTTGCGGGCGGGATGTTAATGCTGCTGCGTCGGCGTGCTCCGGAATATTTGACGCTGCAGACGCTCAGCCTGTTTGGTGCGTTGATCTTCTTTGCGTCGATGTTCGTGTGGCGGGATTCGATCGAATTGCGTGTCGCCGACACGGTGGCGATCGTCCTGATGCTCTCGGTATTGTTTGTGCCAAAGATGAAGGTCACGACACAGGTTGCTGGTGTATTTCATTACGGCGTTGCGTTTCTGTGGTCGAGTCTTAATGCATTCTTCGCACCGTTCGCTCTGTTAGGAGCCGATATCGAATGGAAAAGCCAGGCGAGTTCCGGCTGGTCAAAACATCTATTTTCCGCCCTTCGCGGCGTTGCCATTGCAACGCCGATCTTGCTTATTTTCGGCGGCCTGTTTGCCGCTGCGGACGCAGTTTACGAGGGCTGGGTACAGCGCATCGTGAATATAGCGCCGGAGACTGTATTTCAGCACGTCTTGTTGTTCTCGCTGTTTAGCTGGCTGTCTGCCGGATACCTGCGCGGTGTGATAATCCAGCCGTCCAAAACAGTCGAACCCGGCTCTGAAACTGAAACAGCAAAAGCCGACCCGGATCTAAGCCCTGTGGACAACATCCGGGCCGAAGAAAGCGAAAATTCGGCAAATGTGTTCAATGATCACACGATCCTTGAGCATATCAATATCTCCGATCCGCCCGACAAGAAGGCGGAAACAAAAGCCGAAGAGAGTGTGCCTTTTGCTGAGTGCAGCAAGAAGAAAACATGGAACTGGGCGAATATTGACAACACCGTCATACCATCCGGCTTTACGCTTGGAACGGTCGAGGTCGGTGTAATTCTGGGCCTGATAAACCTGTTGTTCCTCAGTTTCGTGATCGTCCAAGTGCCGTATTTGTTCGGCGGAATGGAGCTCGTCCAAAACACGCCCGACTTCAAACTTGCCGAATACGCACGACGCGGTTTTGGCGAGCTTGTAGCCGTGTCAGCGCTTACGCTGCCGATGCTGCTTGTCGGCCACTGGCTCATTCGCAAAGAAAACCCATCCACCGAGAAACTGTTTCGCGTACTTGCCTGCATTCAGATCGGCCTGCTGTTCGTGATCATGGCATCGGCCGTCCAACGGCTCGTTCTGCTAACCGGCAACCTCGGCTACGGGATGACAACGATCCGCCTTTATCCGCTGATCTTTATGTCGTGGCTCGCCATTGTTTTCGTATGGTTCGGCGCAACCGTGCTGCGTAACGCCCGAAAACATTTCGCCTGGGGAGCCTTGTGGTCGGCATTCTTCGTCCTCGGAGCGACACATGTGCTCAATCCGGATGAGTTTATCGTCAAGACCAATCTCGCCTTGATGCGCCAAGGAAGAAGTTTTGATGCGCGATATAACCGACAACTCAGCAATGCGGTTGTGCCGTCGTTACTCGAATCACTTGATCAGTTGAACTCGGATGATCGCCAAATTGTTCTCGATGACATCGGCGATCGCTACTGCGATCCGCAAAGAAATATTCCGGATTTTCGTAATTGGAATTTCGATCGATGGAATTCGATTCGTCGAATTGAATCCAGCGGTTTATCAGCTAGTCTCCTGCAAAGATGTGTGGATCAGGATATTTTTGAGTATAAACCGGAATAATATTGCCAGAATGTCATATTTTCTCTAGTATTTAGTACGTTGGACGTATTAACTGCAACAAAACGTGATCTCATCCGCGAATACCTAACCTACTGCCGTGTCGAAAAAGGCTTGGCGGCTAATAGTATTGAAAGCTACGGGAACGACCTCGCTCGGCTGAGTGAATGGACGGAAAAGAATGGCCTTGAGCTTATATCATTGACCAGACAGGACTTACGCGAATGGCTGATCGATCTCGGCGGCGAAAAGCTGTCCGAAAAC
>CAZUEI010000178.1:0-5085 GCA_964618985.1 uncultured Chloracidobacterium sp. | reverse complement strand
TATATACCGATTAAACGATTGAGGATTGGCCGATTTACCTGATGCAAGAAGAGGATCGACGGCGGTGAACCTTCCGTAACGGCTTTCATACATTCGAGCTTCTGCGAAATCGAGCGATGTTTCAGTGTCTTTTTGGTAGCCAGAGAAGCGTTGGCGGATGCCGTCGGCGAGTTGATAGTTGAGGGCAGTGGTGCGGAGGTTACCCGTGACAGGATCAGCAACAGCAATAGCTAAAACATCCTCAACCGCGTGCCGATTGCCAGCTTCGACTGGAACATCCTCTCCGAATGGCAAGAAGTCACGCCGCGAGGTGACGTTGCCAAGTTCGTTTGTGATAATGCGCGGCGAGCCAAGATGATCGGTCATTGTGTAGGCAATGGCTGGATTGGCCGGAGGTAAAGCAGTCGAGTATTCAGCTACCAACTTGCCGCTTGAATACACGAAAACGGTTGTTTCGGTATCAGTTATCTTTTTGACACGCTTTCCTTCGCCATCGTAGTAGTATTTGCCGATGGCCACGCCGTTAGCATTCCGTATCTCTGTCTGTTTATTATCCCCGTTGAAAATAAACGTTCGTATTTGATTTGTGACGGTATCTATGTCACTAGTGACATTACCGTTCTTGTCATAGACAAAATCCTCTGAATCTAAGCGGTTCGTCCCCGGATTAACATCGGGCGCAGTTCTGGATGTTCTCGTGCCGTTTATCGACTCGGTAAATTCCTTCCGGTTTCCATATCGGTCATACCGGAACTCATGCTCCCAAGGAATCGCCTCACCAGCCGTTTCCTTTGCTGAGGTCAATCGGTAAAGCGGGTCGTAGCGATAGCTCTGAACAAAGCTTAGGTCGCCAATACTAAGGGTTTGTCGTGCAATGTTTCCTGTGTTCTTCTCTGGATGGGGATTGCCTTCATCATCAAGTTCGCCATATTCATATGTCGTCTTCCACAGGCCAGCGTCCGTCGCAGACGCTCCTAACCCAAGTTCGATAACCTGCAATCGTGAATTGAACTTTGCCGTTTCGTATTTTCCGTTACCGAGCCGCATCTGAGTGATGCCGCCCGAAGCCGTGTAGGAAAAATTAGAAACAAACGGAGTAAAGACAGAAGCCCCGGCTTTTTTACTTGCAACTCTCATCAGATCGCCGTCCGGCTCGAACTCGTTTTTGACACCGCGGCCGCTGGGGTATGTTTCCTCGATCAGCGCTCCGGAAAGGTTGTAAATATAACTCGAGGTGTAGGTCTGGCCGTCGGTGACCTGTTTGCTTTGGGTAACGCGGCCAAAATTATCGAACTGCGAATATAGCGTCGCGGAAATGCCGTTGTCCACCTTGGTCAGCTTGCCTTTTGCGTAGTTCGGGGTCTGCGGCTGATCTAAACCTTTGCCGTCGTAATAAAAATTGACAGCCGGGGTCGTTAATTCCGTTTGAGCATTCGTCGTATAGGTCCGCGTTATGACCCGATTGGCGCGGTCATACGTATTTGTGATCATCGTCCCGTTGGCATCGGTCGCCGTCAGCACATTTCCTAGAACGTCATAGGTAAAACCTGCAGTCCAACTGTTGTTACCCGGGCCAGTCGTTGCAAGGTCAGTATTTGGTATCTGTTCCGGCTGACTGACACGTATCAGCCGCCCAAGTGAATCGTATTTGAAAAAACGCTTCTGATCGCCCTGCTGAACCTTGACCATCTTGCCGTAGGCATCGTAGGTGTATAAGGTCGGCTGTAAGGGTTGATCGATCAGCCCGAGGTCGTCGTCGGCTGAGCCACCGATCGCTGTCGGCTCGTCAACGCGAAGAAGTTGCCCGAGCGCATTTGTGATCGAGCGCCCTTTGCGACCGGAAGCATCCTCTGTCGTAAACACCGTGCCTACATAGTTTGAAACCGTTGAGATCCCGAAGGATGTCGTGCCCAAACTAACTAGGTTCGGATTCGGCGTGGGACCGCCCATGAGTTCGAGTTCCGCCGGAGCGTAAGTCTCAACCGCCCGGCCCGCCGCATCATAACGCGTTTTGTTCCAATAGATCGTATCGCCTGCCCGATAGGGATTAGTAACTCTATCGACCCGCCCCAGCAGATCGTAATGTGTTTCGACAATGACATCCCCCTGCGAATCCTTTGCAACGGTCTTTATCGCGCGTCCGAGACTGTCCATATAGGTCGTCGCCTCGTCCCAGTTTGTTGCGTCAAGCTGTTTTTTAACGCGAACGTAACGATCTCCGGGGAGTGCCCCTCCTGTAGTTGGATCTACACCATCGTAATATTCGGTTGTCGTTATTGGGCCAGTCGCAGCACCATTCAGCACAACCGGATTGACCCTCGTCGGGCGCAGCAGTGCGTCGTCATATTCGGTTGTCGTTATCTGACCAAAGTCATCTACCACGCTTAATGGGAGTCCGGTCGTAAAATCATAGGCTGTTTGAACGGTAGATGTTTCCGTCGTTCCGTGACCGTTATTGGTAAGATTCGGTGCCGGTGCTGTCACCATTGTCGGGTATGCAAACTCGTAATTTTGTGCGAAATCCGTGATAGTCTCATTTCCTATTGGATCTTTCACCGCGACTGTGTTTCCAAACTGATCGTACCTCGTGTGGGATTCGATCCAGGTGTTATTCTCTTTGTTCCAAATCCGCGATGTTGTAGGGTGACCAAAATAGGTGCTGTTAGGATTATTCCAACAACCATCCGTCTGCAGAAAATTATTCGTGCAGTTCATTGTCGTGGAAAAGCCATAATTCAAGATCGAATAGCCGGCAGGATAAGAGTCTGCCGGAGCCGGCCGTTGATTGTCGTAAACGATCTGCGTCCTCGCAAGCACATTGCTTTGATTTGTCGGATCAAGCACCCGAGTCTCAATCGGAAGACCAGTTATCCCGCGAGCTTTGTAGTTCGGGTCATATAGATAGTCAGTTTTCGTTATAGAGGCCGGTATCTTTCTAGAACTCAGATATGTCAAAACCCAACTCAAAGGTTGAGTTTTTGCGTCTGTCTCTGAAATTGACACATAATGGTAACTTGTCTGGGAATCGACATTTAACTGGGGAAAATACGACTCGTCTATGCTCGGATTGTCCTCATCATCATAAGTAGTTTCGGTCAGCATCGCCAATGCATGCGCCGACCCAGGCTCGAACATAATCGAAACCTTGCGCTTTACACGGAGATCGCTCTTTGCGGTTAAACCGGACCAGTTAGCCGCGATGTCTTTAGTAACATATTCCGTCAAAACCCGAGATCGAATAGCATTGTTTTCGTCGTATGTCCGTTCATCAAATGGCATACCGATTCGGGGCTCACTATAACCAAAACGCATCTGCTGCGTTTGGCCAATATAAGGGAGATGAGTAATTGTTTTCGTGGCGGGAGTCGCCATATTATCAGCACGATACAGTTTCGTGGTGATAGCGAGATAATTATTTGGAAAAGTTCCATGGACCTGACCGCCGTCACCATATTCCCATACTTGTACAGGCGTATTTGACCCGGCTTCATAAACCTTTCGTTCAACGACGCCTCTGTTCGTCTGAGCATGAGCGAGAGTACTAAAGCCACTAGTTTCCAGTAGCTGACCGTAAACAAAAGTCTCGAATGAGCCTGTCGGATAAGTTATCTTTGAGATCTCACCATACCGGTTATATTTGAATTCATATGCCTGGCCGTTGGGCAATACAATTTTAGTCAAAACTGCAGGGTTGAATCGCACGGGAACGGGGATATTAGGATTAGGGGCTGTTTGCTCCACGATAGCAAACTCATTACACGGCCTGACGCCTTGCGCGCCCATGGGAAAAAGTATTTCAAGGGTATTATTTGGCCCATATGGGGTCGCAACAGCCTCAGGGAGATTGTTGAAACACTTATACTTGCCGCTGAAATAAAGAGCTTCTGATTGATCTTCGAGTGCTCCGCCGGTGACGTTTCCCGTTCCGATACAAGCGGAATTGCTGCTAGTCTCACAGCCAAGTGGTTTAAGATTGTCCCATACTAGCTGAAATTGTTGGGGAGTTCCGCTCATTCCCGGAAGATTCACTGTTTGATTTCCACGTTGTTGGGTTTGAGCCAACCAGTTGTGCGGAATCGGATCCTGTATCTGCCGTCCGAGTGTGTCTGTCCATATCTGCTCATGACCGGGACTGTTTACGGGTTCGTGATAGCTCATCCGGTTGCCATTAACATCTGTAAACGATGTCGCATACAACCCGTCTTCATTCTGTGCCTCATTTGGGAATTCATAATACCCCCCGTTTGGCAGACGCAGAACATAGCCCGTATCGTCGTGAATAAGTGTCATCCCCGATCCGTCAACTGCTAGAAACTCGCCGTTAAGATTCACAGGCGTTGGAGTTGGAGAAGTTCCAGGAGTTTGAAAGGCGCCCGCATCGAAAGGGGCTTGAGCATCGTCCTTCCTAAACTCATGCGATGATCCGTCAGGCATCACAACACGCCAGCGCTTTACATAGCGTTGAGTATTTGGATTGCCCGACTCTGGTGGCAATGACCCAGCAACGCCAGGTTCCAATTCGACGTATGCACATTTGAAATACTCATTAACAGGGAAGCCGGCTGGATTAGTCACAGTTCGCTCGCACATTGTCGGAAAGTATTGAATGGTCATGACGCTGCCAAGAAATACAGCGAACGTATTCGTGTAATCCTCCACTGAGGCTGCATACGGATGACCCGCATCGTTGTAGAGAATTTGCTCCTCATCGATTCTTGGAGGGACTAGGCTGCTTGTCCATCCTCCGGCGGACCGCTCAGCGTATAAGGGGTAGACATCTGTAATGAAGAAGCGACTTGCCCCACTCCCTGTAAACCATGTTGTTACATCCTTGAACCGCCAAACTTTTGACGAATATCGAAAATCTACGGATAGGCTATTTCCGTTTCGTCCAGGATAGGACATCAGCGGCAGGCTCATCTCCAGAGCCAACGTTGAGGGATTGACTTTCGCCAGGCTTCGCAAGTTTTTGTCCACCTTATTTCCCGTTTCACGCTTTTCTGGATACGTGCCGTTCCAAGATTCTTGCGCCGAGAGTGTTAAGACCGAAAATAGCACCATTACCGAAATGCTAATTATCCGCTT
>CAZUEI010000177.1:0-5095 GCA_964618985.1 uncultured Chloracidobacterium sp. | reverse complement strand
ATTTCGGGACGTAGCGCAGTCTGGTAGCGCGTTCGCTTGGGGTGCGAGAGGTCGCTAGTTCAAATCTAGTCGTCCCGACCATTTTAACTTCACCACAAAGGGCACAAAGGAAATTTCCTTTGTGCCCTTTGTGCCTTTGTGGTGAAAAAGACCTAGGCTCTATTCCGGTTTAACGGTCATATAAATTGTCTGGCCCTTGCGAGAGATCAGCAAGAGGACAGACTTGCCGCCTTCACCAGCGAGGGCAGATTTAACATCGGCCAATGAACTGACCGGTTTTCGATTGATCTCAAGAATGACATCGCCGCGATCGATCCCAGCTTCGGCTGCGGGGCCGTTTGGATCGACTTCGCTTACGACAAGCCCCTCAGAATCTGACTCCAGTCCAAGCTGTTTAGCGATCTGCGGAGTCACAGGCTGAAGATTCAATCCGAGTTTCCCACTTTGACTTTGTTGGTCAGGTCCATTTTCATCTTCTTCCTGATTCGGTCCCGCTTTCTTTGAGCCACCATCACTAAATTCGTCCAGTGTTGCGGTTAGTTCTATCTCTTTCCCATCGCGCATTACCGTGAGTTTAATTTCGGTTCCAGGCAATGTCCCGGCAACTTTGTTGCGCAGAACATTATTATCTTCGATCTTTTCACCGTTTATAGCAGTGATTATATCGCCTCGTTTTATTCCGGCGTTGTCAGCAGCGCTTCCGGGTTTGACACTATTTACAAGAACGCCGGTATTGCCTTTTGACTGAAATTGCTCGGCTGTTTCATCTGTTAGGTTTTGAATACCGATGCCAAGCATTCCGCGTCGGACTTTGCCATCTTTCAAAAGCTGATCCATAACGGATTTTGCCATGTTTGACGGTATCGAGAAGGCGATGCCGATATTGCCTCCGCTTGCACCGCCGGGCGAAAGAATCTGTGAATTGATCCCGATAAGCTCGCCGTTAAGGTTGACCAGCGCTCCGCCGGAATTGCCGCGATTGATCGGAGCATCGGTTTGCAGAAAATCTTCATAGCTGCCGTCGCTCAAGCCCGTTCTTCGTCCCTTTGCAGAAATAATACCTGCCGTGACAGTCTGCCCTATGCCAAGCGGATTGCCAATGGCAAGAACAATATCGCCGACGCGCACATTGTCGGAATTACCGAGATTAAGAAACGGCAAATTTTCAGCTTCAATTTTTATGACCGCGAGATCACTTGGCTTGTCGGTGCCGACTATTTTTGCCTGGTAAGTTTTGTTGTCGCTCATTAGGACTTTGATCTTATCGGCGTCCTCGACAACGTGATTGTTTGTCAGGATCGTTCCGCCTGCATCGACTACTACGCCTGAACCCATGCCGCGCTCGATCTGCGGACGTTGATTCTGTTGCGGCACCGGAATTTGAAATTGCCTGAAGAAATCATCGCCGCCGGGAAATTGCATATGCGGCGAGGCTTTTTCTTTGTGTTCTGCCTCAATGCGGACGACGGCGGGAGAAGTTCTTTCCACCACATCGGCGTAAGAGACTCGCATTCCCTCGACAACGACAGGCGCCACCGGAGCCGCTGGCTGCTGATTTGCCACGGGGACATCTTCACGGGCCAAAAGGTTTGTTTTACATGCCGAAAAAAAAGCAAGCGACGCAACCGACCCGACTAAAAATAATTTTCTGATACTCATTTGGATCTAACTCCGATAATAAATTACTGTTTTTGATTTTACTCTAATTCTGTCTGCTCGAAGCAAACAATGTTTACGATGAGAAAAGAAATGTTGTTCTGAAAAAATAAGCGACTCAATAGCTAGAGTTATTTTTTTACACAGAGACTTTTGGCGTTTCGTTTTGGAATATATAAGCGAGCGATTTATACACGAGCTTTGAGCAGAGAAATGCTGGCGAATCGTAATTTTCGACATATGAATACTCAACCAGGTCCATGCCGACAACCCTTTTTTTTTCAGTGAGTTTGCGAATGAGAGTTAAAGTTTCATACCAACCTAATCCGCCCGGCTCCGGCGTACCGGTCGTTGGTACGATGCTCGGGTCGAGGCCGTCGATGTCTATGGTCAAATAAACGTTCTCGGTCAGCGAATCGACAGCTTTGTCGATCCAGTCAGTTTTTCCGACGATGTCGCGGGCCCAGAAGATCTTTGTGGGCAAATCGTCCTTCAGTGAGCGTGCCTCCTCGCCCGAGATCGAACGAATGCCAACCTGGACTGACGGGATTCGCATATCTTTTACGACGCGCGCCATGATGGACGCATGCGAATGAGGTGTTCCGTCATAAGCGTCGCGAAGATCAGCGTGAGCGTCGATCTGAAGGACACTAAGATCTTCGTAAGTTTCGTTGTGAGCTTTTATGATCGGAGCAGAAACCGAATGTTCACCGCCAAGCATGCATAAGAATTTTCCCGATTTGAGCAGTTCTTTTGTATAACCGTAAAGCTCGGACATCATCTCGTCGGGCGTTTCGCGCGCGGTAAATTCCGGCAGCGTATGGATGCCGACCTTGTAAACTTCCGTGTCGGTTTCTTCCTCATAAAGCTCCATATTGCGCGACGCGTCAACTATCGCCATTGCGCCTGCTCCGGTTCCGGTGCCATAGGACACCGTGCCTTCGTATGATACCGGAAGAATTAACACACGCGCGGAATCGAGCGAAGAATATTGTTCTTCGTCGATACCGCCGAAATTCATTGGAAGGTGGGTTGACTCGCTCATCGGGGCAGTGGTCAGTGGTCAGTAGTCAGAGGACAGTAGTCCGATTTTCTGACCACTGACTACTGACCACTGTTTACGGGACGTCGATGTGCATATCGCCGCCGGAAAAGCTGAATGTCGGACGCTTGCGGCCTTTCATAAATTTTGCGGCTGTTTGAGACAGCGCGGTGATTATCATCGGCAGTGCTATCGAAGGATCACAGGGGACATATGCCGTCGTTGCGCCGCGAGCCAGCTTGCCGAACGTTGACGTATGACTCCCGCTGTAAGACGGCGTGCGGGCGTTGAGCGTCGTCATATCGGTTGCGATCGAAATTGCGTATTTGTGGCCGCGATAAGTGTTTCGCGGAATATACGAGGCGATCTCAGCGACGTGCAGCATCTTTTGGCTTTGCGTACTGCCGAGCGTGATGACGCCGGAATGACGAGTTTTGTGTGCGATCTGCATCATCTCCATCGAATCCTGCGTCGTATCGAACGCGACCTGGATCTTCTTTTCGAACTTGGCTCGGGCTATGCCTATTGAAAGCTCGGAGCCCGGAAGATCAGGGCAAAATACCGGAATGCGTGATTTGAAGGACGACGTCAAAATACCGTCTTCGTGTGCAATTTCCGAGAGTTCGCGTCCCAACAAGTGCAAAAATTCCCGGAATGAATATGAGCGGCTCAATTCCAACTGATTTATGACGCTGCCGATCCATTCGTCAGCCTCCTGATATTCCTCGCGATTGGCGAGAACGTCGCCGACACGCATGACTTCTGAGGCGTCGAGATCGTCGTCGCTCATGCTCGGATGAGCCTGAAAATGATTGCGCCCGAGCGTTTCATGAATATCGTTATAAAGCACTGTGCCGGACATCACGATGACATCGACAAAGCGGTTTTTGATCACATAAGCGATAAGCCGCCTCATCCCCGAAGTGATCAAATTTCCCGAACCGCAAAGATATATCGTCGAGTTGTCGTCGAGCATATCCAGCCAGATGCGATGTGCCTCGGCGAGTTGTTTTGCGCCGAAACCGGCTCCTTCCATCTTTTCCAAGAGTCCCGCGACCGAACGGTCCCGGTCGATCGGAACCGGACGCGTTGGAACACTCAGAAATTTTGAAGTCTTTGTTTTCTTTTGAGCTACCATAGTTTGTTTCACCAATCTCTAATTTTATTTGGGTGAAAAAGTGAAAATGTGAAAAAGGGAAAAAGCTAAGATCAACTAATTAGGGTTGAATATTATTCCAAACTTTTTCACATTTTTACTTTTTCACATTTTCACTTTTCCCGTTCGGAGTCAGGTATGTATAACTTTCTACCTGGTCTTCGTAAAATTCAATGACCTTGCTGCCTTCTGTATTTGAAAGGCGGCCTTCCTTAATTCTCTGTAATACGGATTTGCGAAATGTGTCATTCAGTTGACCGGGATCGAACCGTACTGACGACACCGCTTCGCCGAGCGTTGCTCCGTAAATAACCTTTTTTATAATGTATCCGTCTTCGCCGATAAAAACATGAGCCTCATGCGGGACACCGAAAAGGTTATGGTTATTTCCCATAACCTCCTGGTATGCGCCCACAAGCATCATTGCCAGATAGTATGTTTCGCCTTTGACGAGCTTATGCAATTCAAGGACGGGCTTAACATCGTGAAGATCGACGAATTTATCTACGATGCCGTCGGAATCACAGGTTATATCACATAGAGTAGCATATTCCGAAGGCTTTTTGTTGAGTTTATGTATTGGGATGATAGGAAATAACTGTTCAAGTGCCCAATTGTCCGGCATTGAACGAAAAACCGAGAAATTTGCGAGGTATTTCGCACACATCAAACGCCTCAGCTCGTCGAATTCCTCGGCTACATATTTCTTCAACTGGGCGAACTGATCGGCCTGTTCGCAGATGTCCCAAAACAAAACTTCGCCCTTGCCTTTTGCTTCGAGTGAGATCAGGCCGAGATTGAACATTGTGAAAAGCTCATCGCGGTTTTCGAGGGCGTCGTGGTAATACTCACGATAATTCTTGCTGTTGATCGTCTCGTTCAGGTCGTAAAGCTCGTGAACGATCTGAGGATCGTCCTTGTCAACTTTCATAGCCGTATGACTCTCAACAACCGTTTCGATCTCGTCCTGGATGTTCGTAACGAGCAATGAATGATAAGCCGACAAATATCTGCCCGATTCCTGAATGATCGTAGGATGCGGCACAACTTCGTCATCGCAAACGGTTTTGATCACATAGATAACGTCGTTTGCAAATTCGCGGGCATTGTAATTTGCCGACGATTCGAACGAAGTGCGCGAGCCGTCGTAATCCACCGCCATGCCACCGCCGACGTCGAGGTACTCGATCGGTATCTTCATTTTGATTATCTTGGCGTAAGTGCGGGCGGCTTCCTTCATC
>CAZUEI010000176.1:0-5103 GCA_964618985.1 uncultured Chloracidobacterium sp. | reverse complement strand
GGCCAGGATCGCATGATCTCTATAAATCAACTCGCGGACATTATCGCCGAGGCTGCCGGCCTGACCATCACCAAAAAATATGTCGAAGGCCCGCAAGGCGTGAGAGGGCGCAATTCGGACAACTCAAAACTTAGAGATGTTCTTGGTTGGGAACCGGAAATCTCACTGGAAGATGGCCTTGCGAAAACCTATAAATGGATAGAGCAACAGGTTAAGGAAGCGAGTAGTTCAGAAAAGCCAGCCGCTGTCGGAACTAATTCATAAAGACAAAATTTCTCGATGCTTACTAAAGTTTCTGTTATCGGTTTGGGTAAATTGGGGGCGAGCATGGCAGCGGCTTTTGCGAGCCGCGGCTTTGATGTTGTCGGTGTCGATGTAAATCAGTCTTCCGTTGATGCCGTCAATCGCGGAGAAGCCCCTGTCCAGGAAACCGATCTTGCCTCGACAATACTCGCCAACCGAGAACGCATTCGAGCGACAATGAACCACGAAGATGCTGTTCTGAATTCGGATATTTCATTCGTGATCGTGCCGACGCCGAGCGATGACAAAGGCTCGTTTTCTCTGCAATATGCAAAATGGGCGTTCAAAGAAATCGGCAAAGCCATTGGCAAAAAGAAAAGTTATCATAACGTCGTTTTGACGAGCACAGTATTGCCGGGTTCGACCCGCCAGGCGTTGGTGCCAATTTTGGAAAGGGAATCCGGCAAGACCGCCGGCCGAGATTTTGGCGTTTGTTACAGTCCTGAATTTATTGCACTCGGAAGCATAATTGAGAATTTCCTACACCCTGATTTTACCTTGATCGGAGAAATAGATCCTCGCGCGGGCGAACAGCTTGAAGAAGTTTACTCGCGTGTCGTGGTTAACGGCGCACCGTCTGCCCGGATGAGTTTGGAAAATGCGGAATTGACAAAAATCTCGGTGAACACATTTGTCACGACAAAGATCACTTTTGCAAATATGCTTGCGGCAATGTGCGAAAAGATCCCGGGCGGAAACATCGATGACGTGACAAATGCTCTCGGTTTAGACACGCGGATCGGGCGAAAATATCTCACCGGCTCTATCGGTTACGGCGGGCCGTGTTTCCCTCGCGATAATGTCGCACTCTCGTTTATGGCTCGTCAGCTGGGTATCGAAGCAGGTCTGGCTGAGACAACTGATTCGGCAAATCGGGCATTAGCCGAAATCGTATCGAAACGGATTCTCACGATGGTCCGAAAGGAAGCAACTGTTGCGGTCCTCGGCCTTAGCTATAAACCTTATTCACATGTCACCGAAGAGTCTCAAGGCGTAGCCGTTGCCCGCCAGCTTTCAAAGAGCGGCCTCCGCATTGTTGCTTTTGATCCAATGTCGTCTCAAATGGACATCGAGGAACTGAGGCGTGAGATCGTTGTTTTGGATTCGATGGAAGAATGCCTCGGGCAGGCCGAAGCGGTTTTGATAACAACTCCCGATCCTGTATTCAAAGAATTAACCGCAGAAGATTTTGCCAATGAATGGGCCGAGGTGCTTGTTTTCGATTTCTGGCGCATCCTTCGAGACAAACTTGAGGATCAGCCGAGTATCAGGTATGTCGGCGTAGGTATCAGCGAAAACGACGCAGCTAATACGGCGCGTTTGAAAAAGCTCTGGTGGGGCGACTCCGATGACGCTATGGGAACAGCCAGCGAATGAATGAAGAGCCGATCCGTGTCGAAATTGTCGCACCGGTCCATAACCGAAAAGCGATCACACTGCAATGCCTGCGAAGCCTCGCGAAACTCAACACAACCGGCCTCGAAATCCACACTATTATTGTTGATGACGGATCAACAGACGGAACCGGCGACGCTATTCGAAGTGAATTCCAGAATGTCGAGGTTATCAATGGCAGCGGCGATCTCTGGTTTACCGAGGGCACAAATGTCGGTGTCAGAGCGGCTCTCAAGCATGAACCTGATTACGTCTTGATGATAAATGATGACGCCGTCTTCGATTCAAACTTTCTTAGAATCATGGTCGAAACAGCCGAGCGCCAGCCGCGGTCTATCATAGGTGCCTTGCTGCTGCTCTGGGACACGCCGCATAAACTCTTTCAAGTTTCGCCGGTTTGGGAAACTTGGGCGGGCGGTTGGCGTCATTGGTATTCACAAACGGTTTGGACCGTTCCGGAAAAACCCTGGGAAGTCGAAATGATCGTCGGCAATTGCGTACTTGTCCCCTCGGCAGCTTTTCAGGAAGCGGGTTTAATGGATTCGCGGCGTTATCCAAATTTTGGTGACGCAGAATTTACTCCTCGATTGAAACGGCTCGGATGGAAGCTATTGATCGACCCCCGTGCTCACGTTTTCTGCCAGCCAAATACTCCGCCGCCGCGCATCCGGAACATGACTTGGAAAAAAATGTTCTCTGCTCTCATTGTCGATCTCGGAAACAACCACAATCTGCGAAGGCGGCTTAATGAAAATCTGGCAGGGGCGCCATCAAAAATTGAGGGGATTATTGCATTCTGCGTATTCCTTGTCAGAGCAGTTGTCAGGCATTCTGCAAAAGATTTGAACGTTCTTGAGACGCCATTAAAGGATCGGTTCGCGTCTGCCGTTATTGAAGATGTCTGAACTACCAAGCAAAGAAATGCATCAGATCTTATACGTTTGGAATTATCACGAATGGGGCGGAGCACAGATATATTTTCTGTCTCTGATGAAAGAGGCAAAAAAAAAATATCGTGTGACCACTTTGCTACCGTCTGACTCAGAACCTAAGATTCTACAGTATTTAAATTCGCTGGATGTTCCATACGAGTTTCTGCCACCATCGCCAATGATAAACAGCAGAAAAGGATTGATCGCTAAACTCACTCGTCGCAATTCCATCTTACGGTCGGAAAATCAGTTAGTCGGCCAGATACTTTCTCGCGATAAACTAAACGATACTATCGTGCACATCGACTTGGGTTTTTGGCAATCAGCCCTCGCGTTATTCAAGCTTTGTCGGAAGACCAATGTATTTGTGACGGTGCATACCGGCCTGCCGTTCTACACCGGCTGGCGTTTATGGCGGTGGAAGATAAAAGGCAGGATTCTAAGTTGTTATTCGAGATTTCATTTGCTTGCTTCAAATAATGATGCAAAAGAAAGTCTTAAACCATATATAAGCAACAAAAAATTTAAGCAAATCGAGGTCACATATTCCGGCATCGATCCTGACGAGATAACGAGAGTAAAAGAAATTCTGCCTGCCAATTCTGAGATACGGCAAAAATATGGATTGCCGGAGAATAAACAGATTTTGATGACTGTCGGGCAGTTTGTAGAACGTAAAGGCTGTTGGATTTCGCTTGAGAGCCTCAGACAGCTAAAAATTGCGGAAGGTGAATTTGTTTTTGCGTGGCTGTCAACGTCAATGCCGGACGCAGAGACTTTGAACAGGATCGAAAGCTACGGACTCGGCGATTCGTTTCGGGTTATGTGTGCCGAAGAAATTGGCGAGACCCGCCACGATCTTTTGACCCTTTTGAGCATTGCCGATATTTTTGTTTTGGCAAGTTTAGTGGAAGGCCTTCCGATCGCGCTGATCGAGGCTATGGCATTGGGGCTGCCGTGCATCGCGTCAAGCGTGAACGCCATACCGGAAGCCATCGAAAATGAACAGAATGGATTATTAGTGCCGTCGTGCGACTCACTCCGGCTTAGAACCGCGATCTCGTCTCTAATGTATGACCCTCACAAAAGAGAGATGTTGGGAGCAGCAGCTAAAAAGACCGCGTTCGATAAATTCAACGCAAAACTCACGGCCGAACGAACCGTGAAACTCTATAATGACGTGTGGAAAACGAGCCATTAGCAAGGTAGAATCGTCCATTGGTCTTTTTTTATGAAGGTTGTCATTTTATGCGGTGGGCAGGGAACGCGGCTGCGCGAACAAACCGGGGTGATGCCCAAACCGATGGTCGAGATCGGCGGTAAGCCGATCCTTTGGCATATAATGAAAACCTATTCGCATTTTGGCCTGAATGAATTTGTCTTGTGTCTAGGTTATAAAGGCGAAGTTATCAAGGAGTACTTTAGCAATAACGGTGAAAATGACTGGACGGTTTCGCTGATCGAAACAGGCGAACTGGCCCAGACCGGAGCTCGCGTTTTTCGTGCAAGAGACCAGTTAAAGAACGAGGCGTTTTGTTTGACTTATGGCGACGGGCTTGGAAGTATCAATATTCGGGCCTTGCTCGAATTTCACAAGAAACACGGTAAAATGGCAACTGTTACCGGCGTACGTCCGCCGAGCCGGTTTGGCGAACTGAAACTCGAGGGCAATAAGGTCGTGGCCTTTGCCGAAAAGCCGCAGGTCACTGAGAGCTTTATCAACGGCGGCTTTTTTGTGATTGAACCCAAATTTATCGAACGCTATCTTTCGGACGACGATAATCTGACGCTCGAACGCGAGCCGCTTCAGCAGGTCGCTGCTGACGGCGAGCTGATGATGTATCCGCATACCGGATTTTGGCAGCCGATGGACACTTACCGTGAATGGAAGATGCTCGAAGAAATGTGGGATAACGGCACCGCCGAATGGCGGATGTGGGATTGATTATGGATCTGAATCCGAAATTTTGGCTTGACCGGCGTGTCTTTGTAACCGGCGCAACGGGACTTTTAGGAAGTTGGCTTACCACTAAGCTAGTCGCCCTTAGAGCCGATGTTGTTGTTTTGATCCGCGATTGGGTTCCCGAATCTGAGCTGTTTCAAAATAACTCGCTGTCTGGCGTGACTGTCATCCGCGGCGACCTGAAAGATCAGGAACTTCTTGAGCGCATTCTAAATGAATACGAGATCGAAACCGTTTTTCACGCCGCCGCACAAACCATCGTAGGTACGGCGAATCGAGGCCCGATCTCGACCTTCGAATCGAATATCCGCGGGACGTGGTGCCTTTTGGAAGCCGTCCGGCGCTCTGAGCTTATCAAGCAAGTCGTCGTCGCTTCGTCCGACAAAGCTTACGGCGAACATGACGAGCTTCCTTACCGCGAGCACGCTCCGCTGCAGGGCAAACACCCATACGACGTCAGCAAATCCTGCGCCGATCTGATCTCGCAAAGTTACGCTCACACATTCGATC
>CAZUEI010000175.1:0-5145 GCA_964618985.1 uncultured Chloracidobacterium sp. | reverse complement strand
TCGGACGATTGTTAACCATTTCGATCTCGGTGTGGACATTCGTGTTGTCCGGCGAAGTCGTGTCGTGTATGGATTCCGGGATCGATTGAGCGCTATGTTCGCCGCCGCCTTTGACGACGCTGGCCGGATGCGAGCCCATCGTGACGCTAAAACGCTTATTTAGATCGTCGGCCACTTTGCCATAACCACCGTCGGCGAGCGGTTTTGAAAAAAGTTCGATAAACCGGTCGTCAAGGTTTGAAAGCTCAATGCGGTCCTGCGGACGCTTTGGCCCTGCGACCGAAGGATTGATCGTGTCGAGACTCAGTTCCAATACCACAGAGTAGTCGATCTCGCCTGCCTTTGGAATGCCGAACATCTGCTGTGCATTGTAATATGCGCGGATCGTCTCTATCTGTTCGCTGCTCCGCCCGGTATTTGCAAAATACTCCAAAGTTTTTTCGTCCACTCCGAAAAAGCCCATTGTCGCCCCGTATTCCGGGGCCATATTGGCGATGGTCGCGCGGTCGGTTGCGTTCAAGGCGGCCGCCCCTTCGCCAAAAAACTCGACGAATTTGCCGACAACATTGGCTTTGCGAAGCATTTCGGTGACTCGAAGCACCAAGTCCGTTGCCGTAGAGCCCTGAGGCAATTCACCGGTCAGATGAACTCCAACCACATCAGGCGTCAGAAAATAAACAGGCTGTCCGAGCATGCCGGCCTCGGCCTCAATGCCGCCAACACCCCAACCAACGATCCCGAGGCCATTTATCATCGTCGTGTGAGAATCTGTGCCGACAAGCGAATCAGGGAAATACACTCCGTCGCGCTCAAACACCCCTTTCGCAAGATATTCCAGGTTTACCTGATGGACAATGCCTATCCCGGGCGGCACAACGCTGAATCCGCTAAATGCCTGTGTGCCCCACTTCAAAAAGCGGTAACGCTGGTCGTTTCGCTTAAACTCCATCTCCATATTCCGCGTGTAGGCGGATTCGCTGCCGGCAAAATCGACCTGAACGGAATGATCGATCACCAGATCGACCGGAACAAGCGGCTCAACGACGCCGACATCTTTCCCCATTTTCTTGACCGCCGAACGCATCGCGGCAAGATCAACGAGCAGCGGGACGCCGGTAAAATCCTGCAAAACTACACGCGCAACAACAAACGGAATTTCGTTTGTCCTCTCATCGTTTGCTCCCCAAGATGCCAGTTCGCGGATATGGTTTTCACCTACTTTTTTGCCGTCGTCAAAATTGCGAAGGACGCTCTCCAAAACAATACGGATCGAAAGAGGCAGGCGCGAGATAGTGCCTAACCCCTCTTTTTCAAGCTGCGGCAGCGAATAAAAGACTCCCTCAGTCCCCGAACTTGTTTGAAAAGTTTGCCGAGTATTGAATTGATCGTGTGTCATAGTAATTGGTTTGACGTACTGGTCAAACTACCATTATAAAAGGGATACGGTGGAAATGCGAGTGATGCACGTTTGTTTACACTCGCGTTTCCGTACTTTGTGTTTTATACTTTTGTATCGTTTTACGGCGCCTTCGTCTATCGGTTAGGACGCGAGGTTCTCAACCTTGAAAGAGGGGTTCAACTCCCCTAGGCGCTACCATCTCGGTCCAAGGTCGAATGTCCAAAGTCCAAGGTTAAGATTGTTCCACCTTGGACCTTGGACACATCGTGGAGGTTTATGATCGTAACAACAGGCATCGAGGTTCAGGGAAGACAGATCGCAGAATATCTCGGCGTTGTTCGCGGTATTGTGGTTCGCGCAACCGGCATTGGACGCGGCATCGTCGGTGGTCTCAAGTCTATCGTTGGCGGCAATATCGAGGAATGGTCACACGTCTGCGAGCAAGCCCGCATGGAAGCCTTCAACAGAATGGTGCAGCACGCTCACGAGATCGGAGCTGACGCGATCATTGGAATGCGTTACGACGCTACCGAATTTTCACAAGGCGCGACCGAAGTCCTCGCATACGGAACTGCCGTCCGACTGAATAATTAAAAGAGCGGCCCCTTACCGTTTTTGCCGATCCGCAAATCCGATATCCACCTTAAGACCGGCGATCTCATTCGTGCCGGCGACACGTGCTCCGCGATGCCGATGGTCTTTCTTGGCTTGCCGTCGCGCAGCATCAATGTGATCTCGCATAGCATTTTTGATTCAAAAAAACCTGATTGAATTGCACTGACCGGTTTCACGCGAAGGAAGATGTTGTCGCTTGAAAGAAAAGAGATTCGCTGCGGTATCTTGAGTCCATAAAGATTGCGGCGATATGTCTTTTCCAACCCGGCTACGTCGCGCTCGTGGATCGCTCCGTCACGGATCAGGAATAGCTTGGAGTAGGTGCTTTCCGCTCCCTTTGTTTCGTGATGATGAAAAATGACGGTCGAGTCGATAAAATGAGCGCGCCCCCAATATCGTGTACCTATTGCTCCTTCAGGAGATTCGCCGCTTCGAATATGATCGTGATAACCCGTGCCGCGAAATTGAACCAGCCGGCGGAGTTTTCCGCTGCGGCCAATAAGTTCGATCCTCCCGCTTACGTCCGAGCGTGGGGCGACCATATTCCACAAGGCCGTATTCGTTTCTGCAGGTGCTTCGGATAGGTCGGATTCGATAGAGAGCCATTCGAGCTCGGCTTTTATGACGCGTTTTCGAGCCGTCATAAGAGCGATCTTGATCATAAAACCAGAACCGTAAGACGCCGCGACGATCCGAAATGACGACGCACCGATAGAACAGTTGACGCCATCATCGCTCGCGCCAAACTCGCCCGCACGGAATTCGTTGGTGGCCTGCAAAATAATTTTTCCGTCCAGCGAATATGCAAAACTTATCGCCGGGCACCTTTCTTCGTGAGTGATCGAATGACCGTTATGATTTCCGCCCTGTTGAAAATATCGTGGTGAGAAAACATAGTTGTCGTAAAACTTTATTACCAGCGCTTCACGGCCGTCGTCGGATAGTGCATCAAAATGCCAGCGTTCGAAGGACTTACATCCTGACTGGTTATGCCACCGATCTTCTTTCAAACAGGAGGAGAAGATGATCGGGCCTGCTGATGTTGTGTTTTGAGTTTCAGCCATTCGTTTGTAAACAGAGCGTAAAGCGCCAAAATCGCATTCAGCATCGCAGAAATTAAAAATTATGGCAAACTTTGGGGTGGAAAGTGAATCTTTAACAAATGTCCGGCTCTTCCCTATCTTGTACCAACTAGGAGAAACACAGTGAAGACATTATCAACGGCCATTTTGCTTGCTTTAGTCACTTTTATAGGATTATTTACGACAGCTTGTCCTGAACGCAAAAGTATAGCTGAGATCGAAGCAAATCCCGGCAAATATCAAAATAAGGAAGTCGCAATAGCCGGCATCGTCCGCGACAGTTACGGCATTTCGGTACCTGGAACCCGTTTGGGCGGCGGAGCTTATAAGATCGACGACGGCACAGGTTCGATCTGGGTCATAGTCGCCGATGGAAGCGTTCCGCAAAAAGGAGCCGAGATAGGCGTTAAGGGAGTTATCGGAACCGGAGTAAACTGGAAAGGCCGCAATTATGGTCTCGGGATGTATGAAAAAGACCGGCGTTATCGCAAGCGATAATATGACTAGCAGCTAGGGCTTGAATCTGGCAACAATATACTTGACACACCACGAAGATAGTGCTACTCTGATTATACTATGAGAGAGAACGCACTACCGAATACTGAAATGGAAGCTGTCAGATACTTTGCCGACGACCGTGTTTGTATTGATTTTGTCGCGGCTTTGCGATGGTTGGACGGCAAACCTGTATGCCCTCATTGCGGTAATAACACTGCTTATTTTCTCGAAACTCGCAAGATTTTCAAGTGCAAAGCGAAAGAGTGCCGGAAGCAATTTAGCGTCAAGGTCGGAACCATTTTTGAGGATTCGGCTATCCCGTTGGACAAGTGGCTCGTTGCGATTTGGAAGATTGCCAATGCAAAGAACGGCATTTCGAGTTATGAACTGCATCGGGCTATCGGCGTGACCCAAAAGACCGCTTGGTTTATCAATCATCGCATCCGCGAAGCTATGACCAACGGCAGTATTGAGAAAATGTCCGGCACTATCGAGATTGATGAAAGCTACATCGGCGGTAATGCCAAGAATATGCACAAAACCAAGCGGATAAGGTTTCAATCGCCGTGGACTAGGCAGGTCTCGGAGCATAAGACTGCTGTGTTCGGTATGGTTCAACGGGGCGGACACGTTCGGGCAAAGGTCATTAAGAAAGGCTACACCGTAAAGACTGAGGACGTTGTGCCTATTATCCACGAGAACATTGAAGCCAATTCTGAGGTCTTTACCGATCAGGCGATGATTTACCGTAACCTTTACGAGCGATACGTTCACGAAACCGTGAATCATACCGTCGAATATGTGCGTGGAAACGTTCACACCAACTCTATTGAGAACTTTTGGAGCCTGTTGAAGCGAACCGTCAAGGGAACTTACGTCAGCGTGAGTCCAGTTCACCTGCAAAGATATGTCGAGGAACAGGTTTTCAGATTCAATGCCCGTCACGGGAACGATTTGGAACGGTTTGTTCAAATGATTCAGTCGATTAGCGGAAAACGCCTTACCTACAATCAGCTAATCGGCTATGAAACGGGATGCTAATAAACCGCAAGAGAAACGTGGACGCAAGAAGAATGGCTAAAAATAGAAGGCTTTAAGCCGTCTTTAAGATCTAGCCAGGCCAAGTTTCAACGATGTGGGTCGCCAACTCACTTGCTGGCACATTATCAAATACTCTTTTGCTTGCAGCGCGGAAGGCGATGCTAGCTGTCGATCTTACGTCAGGATCATCTGACCATGTAAGTCTCTCCAGTCGCCCTAAATCCGATGAGCGAGCCAAGTATCCTAGAGCCTCAAGTGATTCATGCCGAACCACCATGCTCACATCATGAAAAACACGATCGAACAACGCGCCTACAACTTCATCGCGCCGGTCATCAAGCAAGGTACTCTTTTTTTCTTCAATCCGAAAAAACTGAGCCGCGGCCTCATGCCTCACACATGGATCGAGGTCGTGAGTAAGAATGTCGAGCAAGAGATCGACATCTTCTGAGTTGCTGGCAATATAATGAAATTTATCCAACACTTCAAAACGAATGGTCGGGTCAAGTT
>CAZUEI010000174.1:0-5159 GCA_964618985.1 uncultured Chloracidobacterium sp. | reverse complement strand
TTATTATTGAGGAGAACATAGATTTAAATGTCAGATGAAGCAGCACAGGCCGTCGAGCAGTCGCAAGAGGCTCAAAGCGCCGTTGAAGAAGTAAAAGCACCGGAAGCGCCGGCGGCCGAGGAAACGCCGACAACCGAAGACGTTTCATTTCATACCGTCGAAAAAGAAGGGGTCGTCACCGCGATCTGGGAAATGCAGGGCCAAAAACACCTGCGAACCATTGACCCGCGTTCGGTCGAAGGTAAGCAGATCCTCGCGCTTTTCGAGACCGCAGGTTAAGACTCGAGAGGCGGGGCATCAGGAGCGCCTCCAACGCGAAAGCATTCGAGCTTCGTGTCTTCAAACTTGTTTTGGTAGCAGTTCAAGTATAGGATGAGCGATTTCTTTAAATCGCCTCGATTCAAATTCTGCAACCTGCACAACGCCAAGCCCCGCAGAAGTCAGAAAGATCGCATCGGATGAATTTAGTTTATCCAACGTCATTTCTACCTCACGGCAGTCTAGATTTTCCAACACAAATTCGCGCGTCGTTCCCGGCAGACAACCTGTTTTTAGACTAGGCGTGTAAAGGATATTTTCTTTAAGCCAAAAAACATTCGCCATCGTCGCCGACACAACTTCACCACGTTCGTTGATTTGTATTGCCTCATCAAAACCTCTCGCCTTCGCCTCGTCGAGTGCTAATATTTTGTCAAGATAATTGCATGACTTGATGCCTACAAGCGGCGAAAGCGAATTGACTCGATAAGGCGAAGTCGTCAGTCGGAATTTGTTGCGAACACGCCGCAATTCGCTCGTAATTATCGACAAACTGGTTTTTTTCTTGTGCACAACCGACCAAATTTCACTTGCCGACTCATCTGCGAACGTTATTCGAGCCTTTCCTGCTGAAATGCCATCGGCCTCGATAGTTTTTTTGAGCTTGCGATTGGTATTTTCTTCACTATGCTCTAACAGATTGATGCCAACTTTCCTGGCATTATCTACCAGTCGACACCAGTGTTTGTCCCATAAGAAAGGAGTTCCATTTAAGATGCGAATGGATGAAAAAACTCCATAGCCGTAGAGAACTGATTTATTGGTTATTCGCATCAATCCTCTAGCCGACTTGCAGTTTTTTCGCGTCTCGTTTAACTTGGCAAAATTCCGTGACAATATCGGTGAACAATTCACTCTTTTCTTCCGGCGGGACGTGGCCGCAGTCTTTTAGAACAACGAGACGCGAGTTTGGTATTTCCTGGCGGAGTTTGTAGCCGCCCTTGATCGGAATTACGATGTCCTGGTCGCCCCAGATGATAAGCGTTGGCTGGTTGATGAGATATGCATCATGCTCGATGCGTGTGGCGTTCCAGTTTCGAGACGTTGCAAGCAAGCTGTAATGGCCGTCGGCGGCGTTTAGCGGGCGGCGAATTGCTGTCATTCGCTCTTCTGTGACCAAATGATGATTTGCTTTTGCGATTGTTCCTCGCATCCGATGCCGCAGAAAAAGCTTCGAATCCGCAATAAATGGCGTTATCACTTCGCCAATGCCTCGAACAGACGCGAGCCTGAGCAGCGGATGATTTTTTGGCTCGTCGTTTGTCACTGGATCGACAAGCACCAGTTTTTCGACTGCCTCCGGATAATCAAGAGTCAGAGTAAGCGCCACCGCACCACCGTATGAATTGCCGACTATGATCGCGCGGCCAATGCTGAGCCGGTTCATAAAACGCGAGATCATGCGAGCCTGAGATTGGATCGAGTAATCGAACCACGTTGGCTTTTCCGAATAACCGAATCCAAGCAGATCGACAGCGATCACTCGAAATCCTGCTTCGGCCAACATCGGCGCGGCCGTTTTCCATACATAAACCGACGCCGTGTAGCCGTGGATCAGAATGATCGGCGGTTCTGCTGCATCGCCAAACTCCTGGTAATGCAACCGCGCACCATACACATTCACAAAATGTGAATGTTTGGAATGAGGAACCTGACTAGCGACGTCTTCCCAACGGACGGTCTTGGCGCGCGTCAGCATTTTGACCGCGACCGCCGCCGCGACCCCGCCGCCTAATGCCAATACAAGATCCCGCTTTCTCATAGACAATTCACTGTCGCCATTTTATACCAAAACCACCTTTGGCTGAATGCAACTTTCATCCCCGTTGTAAAACCCGATAGCTAGCAGGCTTCCATCCGGACCGTGCATTTGCACCGCCTCGCCATTTTGAAACTGAGTTTCCTCGATGCGTGTCGAAAGGCCGTTTTTTGTTTTTTCGACACGATCGTCGGGTAATACTATAGTTTGCAAATGTGAAACGGCTACATCCATCGCAATCAATCTACTTGTTGGATCGTCAAGCTGTTCAAGTTGTTCCAGCGTCAGGCCTTGCTCGATCGTGAATTTTCCTGATCTGGTTCGGCGGAGTTCTGTTAGATGCGCGCCCGTGCCGATCTTTCGACCGATGTCTTCGGCCAGCGTTCGTATATAGGTTCCGGCAGAGCACGCAACGTGGAGTTTAATTTCAGATTTGAAATTTGAAATTTGAAATTGATCAACAAACTCCAATTTACGAATCACAACATTTATTTTTTTTCGCTCAATGGTTTCGCCTTTGCGCGCGTGCTCATATAATTTTTTACCGTCAATTTTCTTGGCCGAAAACATTGGCGGCACCTGCTCGATTTCACCTGAAAATGAGTCAAAAACTTCCTTCCAATTTACTGATGCAAGCCGAGAGACAATCTCTTCATTCCGCAATCCGCAATCCGCAATCCGCAATCCCGTCAAATCGCCCGTATCGGTTTCAAAACCGAATCGCACAAGCGCCTCGTATTCTTTTTCGTCCTTGTCGAGGAATTGTGCCAGCCTAGTTGCCTGGCCGACTAAAATTACCAGGACACCTGTCGCAAATGGATCGAGCGTTCCCGTGTGCCCAACTCGCCTGGTCTTTAGAATGCGGCGGACCCGCAACACGACATTGTGCGACGTGATGCCGGCCGGTTTGTCGATGATGAGGATGCCGTTCATAATATTTGCGAATCTGAATTTTAACAGGCAGCAGCAAATGTGGCGAAAGCGGTATAAGAAGATAGAGGAAACGGATCGCGTTGTTAAAGACATTGAGCGTTCACGCGAGCGCACGATGAACCGCGCCGTAAAGCTTCTAGCCGCAAAGCCGCGTTCGGTCAGAGAGCTTCGCGAACGCCTGCTCGAAAAGCTGTGGACAAATGAGGCAATCGTCGATGCCGTTATCGAAAAGCTGAAAGAATACAAATATCTCGATGACGAACAATACGCAGGCGACCTGGCTATTTCAAAGCTGCGGCAAAGACCGCAGGGCAAACGGCGTCTGCAGCAAACGATGTCGCAGAAAAAGCTTGATAAAGAAACTGTCAAAGGTGCGATCGACACCGCATTTAAAAAACTGCCGGAAGAAGGATTGATAGATGAGGCTATCGCAAAACGCCTGCGGTTGAAGGGCAAGCCCGAAACGCGGGAAGAGATAAAGAAGTTTTACGATCACCTTCTGCGGCAAGGATTCGCCTACGATCTGATCCGCGAGAAAATGTCGGGCATCGCAAGGCTCGAAACTGAGCTCGACGCCACAGATATCTAAATTATAATGTCGCTGCCCTGGCGACGTAACTTTTTTGACATAATTTTAAATTTTCTTGAATCCAAATTTTGACTCCTGCCGAAATCCACATCAAAGGAAACAAAAAGCCTTTACAAAATATTAAATACAAGGGGAAATTTTTGAAATGAGATCATTATTCGCATTAGTTATTTTGACGCTCGGCGTCACGTTAGGGGTTTCGGCACAGTCGATGGACAATCCGATGGTCGGCGGGGCGGCGATGTACAAGACAAAGAACATTGTCGAGAACGCGGTCAATTCTAAAGATCATACGACGCTTGTCGCGGCGGTTAAGGCTGCGGGGCTGGTTGATACTTTGATGAGCGCCGGGCCGTTTACGGTATTTGCGCCGGTCAACAGCGCGTTCGACGCATTGCCCGCGGGCACGGTCGAGATGCTGCTCAAGTCTGAGAACAAGGCGACGCTTACAAAAATACTGACCTATCACGTCGTTGCAGGCAATATGGATTCGAAGGCGATAGCAAAGGCAATGAAACACGGCAATGGCGTGGCGGAATTTACAACCGTCGCCGGCGGCAAATTGAAGGCGATGATGAACGGTAAAACACTCGTGCTCACCGACGAAAAGGGCGGAAGATCAAGTGTTACCATCGCCGACGTTCGCCAATCGAACGGTGTGATCCACGTTGTGGATACTGTGCTGATGCCAAACTAGTCTTTTACAAGTTTCGTTCGATGATCGAAGGCAAAATGCAAGGTTTTGGCGGCTTGGAGCCAGGGGAACAAGATCGCCGAAAGGGAAAAAGTCCTTCGATCATTGAGCGAATTTGAGTCAGCTTAACATGCTCCGACTCCTCTACTTGGCCGAATGTGTAAAAGCATTCGGCCTTTTTTGTCGAAATGCACAGGCTAATTGGTTTGTGTTAAAGTTTCTGTATGACCGGAAACGAGATAAGAGAGAAATTCCTTGTGTATTTTGAGCGCCACGGGCACAAACGCGTACATTCGTCACCGCTATTGCCAGCAAACGATCCAACACTGCTCTTCACTAACGCGGGGATGAATCAGTTCAAAGACGTTTTTTTGGGAAACGAAAAGCGCGATTACAAACGAGCCATTTCTTCGCAAAAGTGCATCCGAGCCGGCGGCAAGCACAACGATCTGGATGAAGTCGGCAAGACGGCTCGGCATCATACGTTTTTTGAAATGCTCGGTAATTTTTCGTTCGGCGATTATTTCAAAAAAGAGGCCATCGAGTTTGCCTGGGATTTTTTGGTCAATGAGTTGAAGTTGGAAGAATCTCGTCTGTGGTTTTCCGTATTCGAGGGTGACAACGAGGTCGGACCGGACGATGAAGCTCGCTCGCTTTGGGAAAAGGTAGGTGCAAAACCCGAACGGGTCCTCGGCTATGGCCGCAAGGATAACTTTTGGCAAATGGGCGACACCGGGCCGTGTGGGCCGTGTTCCGAGATCCATTATTATATGGGTGACGAGCCGGAAAACCCAGACAAAAACCACGCAAAATGGGTCAACGGCGAAGGTGACACGACGATGGAGATCTGGAACCTCGTCTTTATG
>CAZUEI010000173.1:0-5191 GCA_964618985.1 uncultured Chloracidobacterium sp. | reverse complement strand
ATCTTTGCGCGTAAGAATTATTTCTACCCCGATCTGCCAAAAGGCTATCAGATATCGCAATACGACAAGCCGTTTTCGGCGAACGGCCATCTGACGATCCTCACTGCCGAACGTGACGATCACGGCCACGCGCTCGAATGGAAGCCGATGACCATACAGATAACGCGGATGCACCTTGAGGAGGACGCGGGGAAAAATGTTCACGAGGGTTTGCCGGACGTGGATAAATTTTCTTATGTTGACCTCAACCGCGCTGGAACGCCGCTAGGCGAGATCGTGACCGAGCCGGATTTTCGCACGTCGTGGCAGGCGTATGATTATGTCAATCACGTCCGCCGGGCTCTACAATGGGTCGGCGCGAGCGACGCCGACATGGAAAAAGGCAACCTGCGATGCGAGGCAAATGTCTCGGTTCGCAAGATCGGTGAAACTACTTTTAATAACAAAGTGGAGTTGAAAAACCTCAACTCGGTCCGCTTTATGCAAAAGGCAATCGAGTTTGAGATCGAACGTCAGATTGCCGCTCACGAAGTGGGCGAAGGGGTCAACCAAGAGACGCGTTTGTGGGATGAAAAGAATAACCGAACACGTGTGATGCGCTCAAAGGAAGATGCGCACGATTATCGCTATTTTCCCGAACCCGATCTGCAGCCGCTAGTCGTAACTGCTGAATTTATCGAAACCGTAAAATCTCAAATGCCTGAATTGCCGGACACAATGCGTGAACGTTTCATCGCGGTTTACGGCTTAAGTTTTGGTGACGCTTCGCAGCTTGTTACAGATATCGATCTCGCCGAGTATTTTGAAAAAACCGCTCGGATCACTGCGAACCCAAAACTATCGGCGAATTGGATTCTTGGCGAATTGACCCGTGAACTAAATAACTCCGGTAAATCGGTTACGGAATTGCTTTTGACTGCGGAAGACCTTGCTGAATTGATCAAAACGGTCGAATCAGGAGCAATCAATAATAATCAGGCAAAAGAGGTTTTGGTAGAGATGTTTGCGACTGGCAAGACCGCGCCCGATGTGATCAAGGAGAAAGGCTTTGAGCAGGTCTCGGACACTGGTGCGATCGAAAAGATCGTTGACGAAGTGATCGCGGCAAACCAGGCAAACGTCGATGCTTATCGCGGCGGCAATGAAAAGCTGTTCGGATTTTTTGTCGGCCAGGTGATGAAAGCGTCACAAGGTAAGGCAAATCCGAAAGTTGTGAACGAAATTCTTAAAGAAAAATTGTGAAATTGACTGAAAAAGTTGCAGTAGTAACCGGCGGAACAAAAGGTATCGGGTTTGCCATCGCCGAAAGGCTAGTGAGCGAAGGTGCAAAAGTATTTGTCTGTTCGCGCACGCGATCTGACCTTGAACAGGCGGTTGAAAAACTGTCGGATATCGGCGAAGCGGCGGGCAAGCTGTGTGATGTCAGTGTAGAGGAACAGGCTAAAGCAGTTCTGGAAAGTTGTGAAAAGCGGTTTGGCGGCGTTGATATCCTGGTCAACAATGCCGGAATGGGCTTTTTTGATAAGACTGTTGAAGAGATGTCGCCAGACGAATTTCGACAAACGTTGGAAACCAATCTTTTCGGCGTGTTTTATTCATGTCATTATGCCATTCCGATGATGAAGCGACGCGGCGGTGGTTATATCATCAATATCTCGTCGCTTGCCGGACAGAATCCGCATCCGCGAATGGCAGCGTATAACGCTTCAAAATTCGGCCTCAACGGCTTCTCCGAAGCTTTGATGCAGGAAGTGCGTCACGACAATATAAAGGTCAGCTACATCTGCCCCGGCAGCGTGAACACGCATTTTGGCGGCGACACACCGACAGATGAAAAGGCGTGGCAACTTCAGCCGGAAGACATTGCAGATGTCGTAATAGATCTGCTGGGTATGAATGAACGAGCGTTGCCGAGCAAGATCGAAATACGACCGAGCAAGCCGCCAAAAAAGTAACCCTACTGTACGGGCGTGGTCGCTAGGCTAACGCGGCTGATTGTCTCGATCAATAAACCTTCGCTAAAAGGCTTTGTCATAAAATCAACCACACCCAGGTCGAATGCTTTTTGCCTGTGCTCTTGTCCTGTGCGTGAGGTTATCATCACGACCGGAATGTCACTCAATGCATCGTCATTTTTGAGAAATTCCAGAAATTCATAGCCATCCATATTCGGCATTTCGAGGTCGGTCAGGATAATGTCGGGACGGTTTTTGGGATCGCTAAGTACTTCAATCGCGTTCTGACCGTCAGTAGCAGAAATGCTTCTGCAGCCTGCCTTTTCGATCATTCTTGTGATCAACTGCCTCATGCTGGAACTGTCGTCAACGATCAAGACGGTCAGACCGTTGCTCCGCAACGTCGCCAGTCCACCTGTATTATCGCTGAAAAACTGATCATCTGCTTCAACAGGATCGAAAGCCGCGGCAGGTAGCCCCAATGGAATTTTTATCGTAAAAGTCGTCCCTTTTTGTGGCTCGGTAGCAGTCGAGAGCGAGCCGCCGATACTGCCGATGCTTTCTTTAACTATGCTCATCCCAACGCCGCGTCCGGCGTTGATGCTCAGATTATCGGCGGTCGTGATTCCGCGCAAAAACATCAGGCCGAACACTTCATCGTCGGTCATCGCGTCGGCTGAAGCACGGTCTACCTCTCCCGATGCAACTGCTTTATCACGAAGCTTGGAAATCGAGATCCCTCGTCCGTCGTCACGAACCGACAATATGATCTCACCTTCACCACTTCCAACTTCGATCTCTATCTTCCCCTTTTCAGGCTTACCGATAAGGCGGCGCCTTTCCGGCGATTCAATGCCGTGGACGACCGCGTTTCGTAACAAATGCAGCAACGGCTCGACAAGCGAATCGAGTATCTGCGTGTCGATCTCAAAATCTTCATTATCAATAACGACCTCGGCCTTTTTGTTCTCTTCCTGGCAGGTGACGTGGACCGCGCGATTTAATCGCGTTGTCAACATTCCAAACCTGACCATTCTGATTCGTAGTAATTTTTCCTGAAGTTCATTCGTCAACTGATGCTGTACATCAAACAACGGCCCGATGTTGTCCAGAACTTCTTCAGCGTTTACGGAGCCAAGTGCGATCAACTCTTTGGCCAGTGACGATCTGTTCGCTGCTAGATTTCGTGTTAGATTTAGCAGTTCGTCTAACCTGTCTAGAGCAACTCTGACAATCGGTGCCGGCGGAGGCTTGACTGTTTGGACGTGGTTTTCTCTTGCATCATTTGACGGCAATTCGTGCATTTGTGTTGACGAATCTATATTTGAATCGGGGTATTCGGCTACACTGTCCGCGATCACGCGATCAAATTCGGCATAGATCTCAGGGAGTTTCATTGCCTGCTCAGCCGGGCCGCACCCGAGTGTCATTGAACGCAGGTAATCGGTCGAAACAGTCAAAAGTTCGATGACCTTCGGATCTGTTTCGCGTTGATCTTCCGCTAATTGGTCGAGCAGATCTTCGACCCGATGGGCCAACTCTGATGCTTCACTCAGACCTATCACACCGGCGGCTCCTTTGAACGTGTGAGCACATCTGCGGATGTTCCACAAAGCATCGCGGCCGTTTGGCTGCGCGGATAAAGCTTTGAGATTTTCCGAAATGTTTTCGAGAAGTTCGGCCGCCTCAGTTCGAAAGATCTCAAGCGTTTCTTCATCTATATCAAATCCTGTCTCCGATTCGGGCTCTTCATGGATCAGCTCTTCATGATCACCTTGCGTTAGTCTTTCAAACGATTCATCGAGAAAACCGGATATGCTAAACAAAAGATCGTCATCTCTTAAAGGGGAATTTAAAAGTGAAGCCTCGATCCCGGCGATGAGGTCGAGCGCTCGGCGGGCGTTTTGCTCCGGCGCGGCAATTTGGAGATCTAGAATCTCCTTGAGGACGCGTTCACATTCCACCGAACCGGCGACGATATCATCCTGACCGGCCGCTTGCGCGTTCAGCTTTAGAACTTTCAAATTGCGGATCGATGCATCGAGATCACTAACGGATCTTTGATCCTGAAGAAATATCAATATACCGCTTCTGATGCCAGTCAGATCGGCCTCGGCTTTTGCGTAAAATGACTGCAATGCGCCGGGATCGGCCGGTGCGTAAGAGTTTAGAACGGAATTATTCGCGTGCAATGTTTATTGCTCCGAGACAGCTTTTTCTTCTCCAACGAGATAAGTTTCGACAGCCTTCATCAGCGTATCGGGGCCAAAAGGCTTCGTAATATAATCGGTTGTGCCAGCCATGCGGCCGCGAACCTTGTCAAAAAAGCCGTCTTTACCTGAGATCATCACGACCGGTAAATTCTTTGATGTGGGGTTTGATCTGATCTGTTTGCAAACTTCATAGCCGTCCATGCGCGGCATTGAGATGTCCAGAAACACAATGTCCGGCAAATTTTCGGCGATCATTTCAAGCGCCTCGACGCCGTCAACCGCACAACTGACGTTATGTCCCGCTTTTTCCAGTTTGCTTGAGATAAGTTTGCGCACGGTCGCGCTGTCATCGACCACAAGAACATTTTTCCCCTTGACCATTGCATCATGCACTTCGTTTTGACGATGCATTTCATCGAGGCGGATCGCAAGTGTGTTTATCTGTCCCGATAAAATGACATTGTTCGGGTCGAGTCTCAACGCTTCGTTAAGATACTTCAGCCCCTCGTCAAACGAACGCAGATTTAAGTGACCGATGCCGAGCGTCGTTAATTCCGTTGCGTCAAAGTCACGTAGATTCCATTCCGCTTCCATGTTTGTGACTGCTAGCTGGATCGTCTCGCGGTCTGCCTCTCGGTTGGAGAGAATTGTTTCTATGTCTGAAAGCGTTAATGCCGCATGGCACGAACTGCATTCGAAAGCGCTCGCATCATTTGCGGCGGAGCAAAACGGGCAGGCGACGTTTTCGGTTCGGACTGTCATCCGAAGTTCTGTTTGAGCGAATACAAGCGTATCTTCCGTGATGTCCTCGATCTCATAAACGTCGGGTTTGTGGCTTACAATTGCTTTTCCGAGCAGAGCCTCGGTTTCAGCCAGCCATTTTTTTGCACGAGCGTTTGCTGGATTGATCGTCATGACATTGGTAAGAAATGCGACCAGTTCTTCCGGGTATTCGCTGATCGAAGCAAGCCACATCCAGGCATCTTCGCTGAGCGAATTCATCTCGGCGGCTTCTGTAAGAAA
>CAZUEI010000172.1:0-5214 GCA_964618985.1 uncultured Chloracidobacterium sp. | reverse complement strand
GCGACGATCTGCGAAGGATCGATACGCTTGTTTCGCCGCGTGTCGGTTTGGTGATAAAGCCGGTGACCGAGCTTTCCATTTACGGTAATTACAGCATTTCGTATTTGCCAAGTTCGGGCGATCAATTTTCATCGCTAACAACGGTCACGCAACAGGTAAAACCTGAGAAATTTGAAAACTTTGAGGTCGGGGCGAAATGGGACATTCGTCGAAATCTCTCTTTCACATCGGCTCTTTATCGCCTCGACCGCACGAACACGAGAGCAAACGATCCAAATAACGCAGGAGCCATCGTGCAAACCGGCAGCCAGCGGACAAACGGCTTTGAGGCGGGATTGAACGGAATGATCACGCCGAAATGGACGGTCACCGGCGGCTATGCGTATCAGGATGCGTTCATCACAAGCTCGACAACGGCAGCAGCCACCGGAAAACAAGTTGCCCAGGTAACGCATCACAATTTTTCTATCTGGAATAAATATCAATTCCTATCGAAGCTGTCGGCCGGACTTGGTTTGAGCAGACGCACGGATATGTTTGCGGCAATCGACAATACCGTAGTCCTGCCCGGCTACACGCGAGCGGATGCGGCTGTGTTTTACACATTTAATGAAAATTGGCAGATGCAGGCAAACATCGAAAATCTTTTCAACACAAAATATTTTCTCAACGCCGACAACAACACCAACATCACGCCGGGATCACCGATAGGAGCTCGTATCGGGTTAACAGCAAGGTTCTGATTGTTTATTTTCCGGTAAAGTTCGGAGGGCGTTTCTCAAAGAAAGCGGCAACGCCTTCCTTAAAATCTGCTGCTTTGCCTGACTCGACCTGGCATTCATGTTCGAGAGCGAGTTGGGTTATGAGATCGTTCGAGAATGTTGCGTTGAGCATTCGTTTGATCCGGCCGATAGAACCGGTCGGGCCGGATGCTAATTTTGCTGCGATCCGTTGAGCTTCTTCAGTCAGTTCGTCGGCGGGCACGACAGTGTTTATCATTCCAATTTGGTGCGCGCGCTGAGCCGTGACCGAGTCGCCCGTCATAAAAAGCTCCGCGGCCAATTTTTCGCCGACGGCACGGGGCAGGAAAAATGTGCCGCCGCAGTCGGGCGAAAGGCCTATGCGGACAAAGGCTTCACGAAACGACGCTTCTTCATCTGCGACGACCATGTCACAGGCAAGAGCAAAATTGACGCCCGCGCCGGCACAAACGCCGTTGACGGCGGCGACAAACGGTATCGGCGTTTCGCGGATAAGTTTGATCACTTCGTGCAAGGCGCCGAGCGGTGCTTCGAGGAAAGCTTCGATGCGTCCTTCGCTTTCCGCCATCGACTGCATTTCGCGAAGATCGCCGCCGGCACAAAAAGCCCTGCCATTTCCGGTCAGTATCACAGCGCGAGCATTATCATCAATCGCCTGCCTGATCGCGCTGCCGATGTCGGCGATCAATTGCTGCGACAGAGCATTAAGCGCGTCGGGTCGATTCATCGCTACCGTCGCGACATTTTTGTTTAGTTCGTAGGTAACAGTTTCAAAAGACATAAAGTAATAAACGGAAAGTGGAGAACGGAAAGTGGAAAGTTAAAATAATAAATGAGGGATTTCAGTTTTCCACTGTTCAAGCGTGTCTCGCCCGTGAGCGGCCCGCTTCAAAACAATCTTTGCAAAGCACGGCGCGGCCGACCTTTGGCTGGAAAGGAACCTGATCGTGTCTGCCGCAATTATCGCAGACGATCTCATACCGTGTCGGAGCGTCTTCGCGCAAAGCGGCTTTTTTCGAGCGGCACTTGGGACATCGCTGCGGCGGCATCATGTTCCGCTGGTAAAATGTTTCCTGATCTTTTTCGCTAAAGATAAAAATCTCGCGGCACTGAACACAAGGGATTTCAACGTCCGGCATACGTTACCTCCTTTTCCGGTGGGTTACTTGTTATGAGGTAATCTTACCACAACGCGCGTCAACGGTTTAATTCAGCGACGTGATTTTTTACAGTTTCTCCGAGAGTTTCGAGATTGTAGCCGCCCTCGAGACACGAAACTATGCGCCCGCCGCACGCTTCGTCAGCCCATTGTTTGACAGTTCGAGTCATTGAAATAAAATCGCGATCCTCAAGCCGAAGCTGGCCGAGCGGGTCGGTCACGTGAGCATCAAAGCCAGCCGAGATCATTATCAGATCAGGCTGAAATTTCTTTGAAATATCTTCAATCGCCCCTTCGAACATCCGAGTTTGCTCATTTGCATCTGTGTTTGCCTTGACCGGAATATTCATCGTAGAGCCAAGCCCGCGGCCGTGCCCCGTTTCGCCGCGGCTACCAGTTCCCGGATACCATGGGTATTGATGCATCGAAAAAAAATAAATGCATGGGTCGTCGTAAAAAATTCCCTGCGTGCCGTTGCCGTGATGGACGTCCCAATCGATGACGGCGACGCGGTCGATCTCTTTGTATTGGTTTTGAGCATATCTAGCGGCGACGGCAACGTTATTGAAAAGGCAGAAGCCCATGGCGTTTTCGGCAGTCGCGTGATGTCCAGGCGGACGCACAGCGACGAACGCATTTTTCGCTTCGCCCTGCATCACCACATCCACGCCCGCTATGGACCCGCCGGCCGCAAAAAGCGAGGCGTCGAACGACTGCATTGAAATAACCGTGTCAGCGTCTAATCGGTCAATTCCGTGTTCTATAGCTCCCTCGACTCGCTTAAAATGCTGCGGTGTATGCGCGGCTTGTATCAACCCTCTCGAAGCTTTTTCCGGAGTGATCTCGTTGAGGCTTTCCCAAAGTTCTTTATCATCACGAAGCGCATCCATCACAACCTCATAACGCATCGGCGTCTCGGGATGGCCGAAACCTGTGTCGTGTTTTTGATAGATAGGATGATGAACGATCGCGGTGACCATGGTAGGAATTTACCACAGCGAACATAGAGAACACGGAGAAAGATCAAATCTTTTTTTATATCTCTGTGGACTCTGTGTTCTCAGTGGTGAAATCCTGTCAAATAAATGCTGTTTCGTGAAGCAGTTCGCCTTTTGCAAAGCGTTCAAGGCTCAGGCAGGAAACGTCGAGAAAACTTGCCTCTCCATCAAGGATGATCTCAGCCAATGCGCGGCCGGTCGCCGGCGAGTGCATGACACCGTGGCCGGAAAAGCCGTTTGCAAAATACAAACCTTCGACCTCGCAGCCCCCTAAGATCGCGTGATGATCGGGCGTGTTTTCATACAAGCCAGCACGGCATTTTTCGTAGATGATCTTCGACCCGTTCAGAAAAGGCGCTCGATGAGCGGCCTTTTCGCCTACCTTTTCGAGAAACGCTTCATCAAATTCGGTCGAAAAACTCGCCGGCTCGTCAGGATCGGGATAGGCGAATAAAACGTCGTGGTTAGCAAAAGTGCTGGTCTCCGCATCGGGGCCCTTGAATGTAAAATCCCGAGCCGGGCGAAAATGAAACCCGTTCCCCAACTCGATCACCATCGGCAGATCTGGAGGCAATGGCTTTGGCGCCCGTGCCCACACTATCTGTCGCCGCTGCGGCTCGACCGGCAGTTCGACTCCGGCAGTCGCAGCAATGTGCTGTGCCCACGTTCCGGCGCAGATAATGACTTTGTCGCACTCAAGCAGTCCATCCGATGTGCGAATGCCTCTGACACGTCCCTTGTCAACGTCAATTGCCCTAACCGTCACACCGCTTACTACGCGTGTTCCCCGCAGCGCCGCCGATGTGGCAAACCCCTCAAGCACTGCCATCGGATTGATAAAGCCGTCGCGTGGGCCAAAACTGCCGCCAAGAACGTCGTCGCAATTGAGGCCCGGAACTAGCTCAGCAATAGTTTTTGTGTCAACCATTTCGACTTCGTTATAGCCAAGCTCACGTTGGCGTTCGCCAGATCGCTTGAGATATTCGAGGTGTCGTTCCTCGGTCGCAAGAAAAAGATATCCACGCGGTTCGTACTCGCAATCAAAATCCCAGTCACGAAAAAAATCGAGTGAATAGAGCGAGAGTTTTATGTTGATGCCGGTTTCAAATTGTGCACGAGCCCCACCCGTCGCCTTACCCGTTGAGCCAAGACCGAGCATTTTCTCGCGTTCGAGGATCAGCACATCGCGGCAGCCGCGTTCAGTCAGATGATACGCAACCGAAGCCCCGACAACGCCGCCGCCAACGATCACGATCTCAGCATTTTTCATCGGGGATACTATTTCGCAAAGACGAGTGAAAAATCGTTAAAGCCTTTGAATTCTAGAGCGTTGCCGCTAGGGTCGAGGAAAAACATCGTCGCCTGTTCGCCAACCTCGCCAGCAAAGCGGATCTTTGGCTCGATGACAAATTTGACGCCTTTATCTGTAAGTTTGTTTGCAAGTGCTCGCCAGTCAGCCATTGGCAGCACAATGCCAAAATGCGGGATAGGCACATGATCAGCATCGACGTCATTCGTTGCTTTCACGCCGGTAGATTCAGGCGCCAAGTGAGTGACGATCTGATGTCCGTAAAGGTCGAAGTCGATCCAGCAGTCCGAACTCCTTCCCTCTTTGCATTCGAGTACGCCAACGTAAAATTCGCGAGCTGCGTCAAGATCGTGAACCGGGAACGCGAGATGAAAAATGTTGTTCATAAGATTTATCCACAGATGGACACAGATAAACACAGATAAGAAATACAATTAAAGGACGGCACGTCGTATTTCGACCTTTGGACGGCCAAAATTTATTAATAGGCCAAGTCTCAACTCAGTCGCCTTCAAATAGTTAAGTAATTGTGCTTTGTGAGAATCGTGCAATGCCGACAGAGCCTTGATCTCAACCACAAGAACATTTTCAACGAGAATGTCGGCAAAGTAATCGCCGACAACCTCTTCTTCGTACAATACATGTATGGGATGCTGCTGCAAAACCAGCAGTCCAGTCTTTCTCAATTCTATTGAAAGAGCGTTCTCATAAACCTTCTCCAGAAATCCACTGCCCAGGGTATTACTAACTTTATACGCACAGCCAATAATCTTTTCACTCAACTCATTAAGTGCACCCATCGAATAACCAGGTTTCAAAATCGAATCCTCATATTCATCATCAAATGAAAATCCAACGCCTGATTTATCTGTGATCATCTGTGTTAATCTGTGGATAATTTCTTATGCTCGAGAATATAGAAAAGTTTGTCGGCGAATTTGCCGAGAGTTTGAAAAACGGCACGTTCGTAAAAATGACCCTCGGCAA
>CAZUEI010000171.1:0-5247 GCA_964618985.1 uncultured Chloracidobacterium sp. | reverse complement strand
AGAAAAACTACCTAACGGCATCGTGCTCTTCGGAGCACAACAAATTTGAATTTATTCACTTTTGGATGCTGACCGGAGACCGACTCCCCGCAGAGCATCTTCGGAATACAAAATCGGCGGTTCAAACGTGTACATGCGAGAACCGCCACTCTCTTCAAAAGCTTCGGCGATTGGAAAGAGAATAAAAAATAAAAGCGTCGAAACGAGCAATCGGGACGACGCTTTTGTTTTATTACTCGTATCTCAGAGCGTCTATCGGATTCAACCGTGCAGCCTTCCAAGCCGGCAGTAGCCCAAAAACCAAACCCAAACCAACAGAAACTCCAAAACCTACGATCGGAGCCCAGAGTGGAATATAGGTTGGCAGGATCATCTGTATAAGCAGCGAAAGCAACACGCCGATGATGATTCCGAGAATTCCGCCCAATCCGGTCAGCGTCGCAGCTTCGATCAAAAACTGCGTGATAATGTCGACGCTCCGCGCGCCGATTGCTTTTCTGACGCCGATCTCTTTTGTGCGTTCGGTAACAGACACAAGCATCACATTCATCACGCCGATGCCGCCGATAAGCAGGCCGACGCTTGAGATTGCGACCATAAGCAGGAAAATACCACCCGTGATCGCTCCAAACTGCTGAATTATCTGGTCCGATGTCGAAACGCCGAAATTATCGGGCTTGCCAAACAGCACATTTCTCTGACGCCGCAAAATATTCTTTACTTCCTCGACAGCATCATTCATTTTGCCGGGCTTTGACGTCGCCATTATAAAGCAGTCTTCGTTAGCCGGATAAAGCTGCTTGATCGTCTTGAAAGGCAGGTAAACGGCCTTGTTTTCGTTGTTCGGATCTTCCGAACCAATCATGAAAATCTCTCTTTCCTTCAGAACACCGATAATGCGATAGTTACGGCCCTCGATCTGTATGTCCCTGTCCAGCGCATTAGAATAAGGGAACAACGTATTGGCAACATCGACGCCGATAACAGCCACCGTTGCTCGTCTCGCTTCCTCGTCAGCAGTGAAATAACGCCCCTCGCCCAGGTGAGTAACACCCATCTGAAAATAGTCTGACGAACCTCCCTGAACCGTTGCATTTGTCATTTCGATCTCTTTGTTGCGGACGTTTATTCGCTCGGCAAAAGGGCCGCCCATAAAATCGACCGGCGACATGAATGGCGTTACATATTCGCAATTTACGCATTCCGCTCGGATCGCGTCAGCGTCTTCCTCTTTTAAAGGCGGGCGAGATCTCTCTTCAGCCGATGGGTTGAAGTTAAAGCCAGGGTCGAATTTGAAAGCGTAGATCGAATTCGTGCCAAATGATTCGATCTCCTTCGACACGCGCGAATCTATGCCCGAAACAAACGCCGCAATTACAATCACAGTCACCGTGCCCACGACGACTCCGAGAATTGTCAGAAACGAGCGCACCTTATGCTGACGCAGCGTATCAAGCGCCATCAACATGTTCTCGTAAAAATTGGAGCGCAAAAACTGCATCTTTCTAGTCCGCTCTTAATGCCTCAATAGGGTCGAGCCTTGCGGCCTTCCAAGCCGGATAAACACCTGAAACTAAACCGACCGAACTCGAAACGATCAGCGCAATCGCCGTCCAAACCAGAGGCAAAGCCGTCGGAACTGACGACGCCACCGAGACAAGTTTTGCAATAAGATAAGCAATAAAAACACCTATTGCTCCTCCAAACAATGCGAGCGTCGTAGATTCAGCCAGGAACTGTCGCAGAATATCGCTTTGCCGTGCGCCGATGCTTTTGCGAATGCCGATCTCCTTTGTTCGCTCAGTGACAGCGACGAGCATGATGTTCATGATGACGATTCCGCCGACGATCAACGAAATCGACGTAACACCGATGGCCGCGATCTGAATCGTGCCGAAGATAGCATCGCGCAACTCGTTTATAGCCGCCGGTGTCACAATACCGAAATTATCTTTTTCCGAAGGCTCAAGTTTCCGACGAACGCGCATCAATGTCCGTGCTTCTTCGATAGCGTCTTCATAAGTGTCCGGACTTGTCGAAGTGACCGAGATCGAGATCGAACGCCTAATGCCATAAATTGAGAGAAAGGTTGACAGCGGAATCGTGACATACATATCTCTTGTCTGGCCGAATGCCGACCCAAGTTCCTTGCCGACGCCGATCACTTGAAACATTCGTCCGTCAACTTTTATCGATTGCCCAAGGGGACTGCCTGTCGGAAACAACTTCTCAGCCGTCTCCGAACCGATATGGCAGACGAGTTTTCTCGATTCTTCCTCGGCATTTATAAAGTAACGCCCTTGCGATGTTTCAATTTTCTCTATTTCCTCGATATTAGGAGTTGTGGCTTTGAGCTGAATATTCAGCAGCGACTTATCGCCAAATTTAACATCGGCCATCGAGGCAGCCTTGCCGCCCGCATCTTTTATAAAACCGCCGTGATTTTTCAACGCCTGTAGATCATCAAGATCGACATCTTTATTTCGCCGCCGAGCGGCATTCAAAACTTCAACGCTGGAATAATCCTCGATCGAGTAACGCTGCACGCTAAAGGCATTGCTTCCGATATTCGCGATCTTTTCATCGACATATGCGTTGAAACCTTCGACAAGCGAGACGACAACGATTACAGTCGCCACGCCGAAAATAATTCCAAGCAGCGTCAAAAACGATCGCAATTTATGCCCAAGGATCGATGCAAAAGCTAATTTTAACGCTTCAAGGAATGGCATGGCTTAAATCAGAATCATACAAATTACGGCGCCAAATAGGAAATGTTTCGTTTTGCTAATACATGATCAAAAACCTAGAATCTAGATTCGATCATGTTTCTCGACCGAGTAAAAATTAAAGTAAAGGCAGGCAATGGTGGTGACGGCGTTACGGCTTTTCGCCGCGAGAAATTTGTGCCACGCGGCGGGCCGTCCGGCGGCGATGGCGGTGTCGGGGGTAGTGTTTGGATGGAAGCAACTGAGGGTTTGAATACGCTTTTGCATCTTCGATACAATCCGGAGCACAAAGCCGAACGCGGGCGTCATGGCGAAGGCTCTAACCGGTCGGGCAAAGACGGCGAAGATGCGATCGTCAAAGTGCCTGTCGGAACACAGGTCTTTGATCCCGAATCAAATGAGCTGCTTTTTGACTTTACCGAGCCTGGACAGCGTTATCTGGCAGCAAAGGGTGGTAAAGGCGGTTGGGGTAATGCACATTTCGCCACGCCGACGCTACGTGCTCCAAAATATCATTACACAGGCCGTCCCGGTGGCGAGCGAGAGTTACAGCTTGAGCTAAAGTTGATCGCGGACGTCGGTCTGGTCGGCTTTCCGAACGCGGGAAAATCGACGTTGATCTCGGTTATTTCGGCAGCAAAACCAAAGATCGCCGATTACCCTTTTACGACACTCGAACCAAATCTTGGCGTGGTCGATATGGGCGATTTTCGAACGTTTGTCGTCGCCGATATTCCCGGCTTGATCGAAGGAGCGTCGGACGGTGCCGGACTTGGCCATCGGTTTTTGCGGCACGTCGAGAGAACAAAGCTAATCCTGCACTTGGTGGATGTGTCTTCGCTGTCGGGCCGTGATCCGCTCTCGGATTATGAGATCATCAACAGAGAGCTGACGAAATACGATGAGAATCTTGGCTCCCGGCCGCAGATCGTAGTTGCAACAAAGATAGACGCTCTGGACGAACCTGAACGGCTGGAAGCCCTAAAGAAACGGGCTAAGAAAGATAAGAAACCATTCTTTGCCATTTCGTCCGTTACAAATGAAGGGGTCAAAGAACTGGTCAACGCTGTTTCCCAGGCATTAAATCAATTCACCACAGAGAACACCGAGGCCACAGAGAAGATTGGAGCGGCTTAATTATTTTTCTTAACTCAGTGTTCTCTGTGCACTCTGTGGTGAAATTATCTCTAATGAAGCGAATAGCATTTTATGGAGGCTCGTTCGACCCCGTTCATCGCGGGCATTTGGCGATTGCTCATGCGTTGCTCAAACAATTTGAGCTTGATGAGTTCGTTTTTGTTCCTGCGTTTCACGCACCGCACAAGCTCCGTAAAAGGCCGACATCGGCTTATGACCGCTATGCAATGCTCTGTCTCGTGACGCAAAACGAACCAAAAATCTACGTGTCTAAGATGGAGATCGAGATGCCAGAGCGTCCATACTCGGTCGAGACGTTAACAAGATTGAACAATGAGCGTCCAAATGATGAGATCTTTTTTGTAATGGGCGCGGATTCCTGGATGGAGATCACATTATGGCGCGAATGGGAAAAGGTGCTGTCTCTATCGAATCACATCGTCGTGACGCGTCCCGGCATAGAAATTGGCTTTTCGCACGTCACTGACGAAATACAAAGAAGGATCATTGATCTGCGGTCAGAACCGGGAGCGATAGCGCCTGGGTCTTCTTCCCATCCACACTCCATTTACGTCACCGACGCTGTCAAACTCGACATCTCCGCCACTGAAATTCGCCGCAGTATTCGCGAAAATCATCCATCCTGGCACTTAGATGTGCCCGCTGAGGTTGCAAATTACATCGAAAAATATCAGATTTATAACTAATGGAAGAAACACAGGAAAGATCGCTTCAGCGCGAAGCGGTCAAAATTGAGATCGCCGAGACACCTACCCCTTTTGCAGAACTCGACCCCGAAGTAAGACTCGCCATACAGTGTGCCGCCGACAAAAAGGCATTCGATATGATCGCGCTCGACCTGCGCTCGATCGCCAGCTTTACCGAGTTTTTCATTATCGCCACCGGCTCAAACCAGAGGCAGGTCCAGGCGATCGCCGACGAGATCAACGAACAGCTCAAGAAACAGCTCCAGAGACGGCCCGTTCGCATTGAAGGCTACAATTCGGCCGAATGGGTCCTGCTCGATTTCGGCGATTTTATCGTCCATATATTTAATAATGAGGCACGTGAATTCTATGATCTCGCCCGCCTCTGGCGTGACGCCCGCAAAGTCGAGCTTCCACAGAACCTTTGATCAGTGAACAGTTAACAGTGAATAGTGAATAGTTGTGGAATGCCCGGCAGATAGCCGGGCTTTTTCGCCAGACCAATTGCTGTTTCATATGACCAAATAGCGCGTTCACCGGACCCAGGGTGACCATTTCCTGACCGCGTCCCAGATCGCGTGGTGCAAGCCCGGCGGCGTTGGCGGGATGGTCGGAATGGTCGGCAGGAATCTGAACTCTGCCCACGAAATACACAAAAACCACAAAAATAATTC
>CAZUEI010000170.1:0-5254 GCA_964618985.1 uncultured Chloracidobacterium sp. | reverse complement strand
TTCCATATCGAGGCCGAGTTCCTTCATCACGCCAAGTGCCTGCACAGAGAAGGCTTCGTTGAGTTCAAAAAGATCGACGTCTTTCATATCCCAGCCGGCTTTTGCAAGAACATTTTGGACACCCTTGACCGGCGCCATCATTATTAGTTTTGGCTCGATGCCGGAAGTAGCAGACGCTACCACACGACCGAGCGGCTCAATACCGTGGCTTGCCGCGTTTTCGGTTGAAGTCACAACCAAGGCAGAAGCACCGTCGTTAACGCCCGGAGCGTTGCCGGCCGTTACCGTGCCGCCGTCTTTCTTAAACGCCGGACGCAATTTGGCGAGACTCTCAACCGTCGTTTCGGGCCGCACAGGTTCGTCGTAATCCAAAACGATAGGGTCGCCTTTCTTTTGCGGAATTTCTATGGAAACCAACTCATCTTTGAATCGTCCCGCTTGTTGTGCTTCGTGCGCTTTTCGGTGCGAATCGAAAGCAAAATTGTCCTGTTCTTTGCGCGAGATCTGGTATTTTTCTGCCACAAGTTCACCTGTATTTCCCATGTGCCAATTTTCAAACGGACACCACAAACCGTCGTGTATCATCAGATCGGTCACCGTTTGGTTTCCCATCTTATAACCGTCACGAGCACCGGGAAGGGCGTATGGAATATTCGACATAGATTCCATGCCGCCGGCGACGACATATTCGGCGTCGCCCAATTGAACTGCCTGAGATGCTAAAGCAACCGCTCTCAATCCCGATCCGCACACCATATTGATCGTCAAGGCCGAAACCTCAGGCGGCAGATCTGCCTTTAAAGCAGCTTGACGAGCCGGAGCCTGTCCGATACCGGCCTGCACGACGCAGCCCATAATGACCTCGTTCACATGTTCGACGCTGATACCCGTTCTTCTTACCGCTTCTTTGATGGCAATGGCTCCCAATTCTGGAGCCGAAAATCCTTTTAATAATCCCTGAAACCTTCCTGTCGGCGTCCTCGCCGCGCTTATTATTACTGCTTTCTTGTTGTTAGACATAAATATTATTTCCCTTGAAAATTAAACAAAATATTAGTTTATCACTGACACGCGACAATTAAAATTCATGCGTCCTAAACCGGTCAAATGCGGCTTTTTCGAGAGCTTCCCTATGGTCCGGATGTGCGATGCGGATCAACTCGGTTGCTCGCTGGCGGAGATTTTTGCCGTAAAGATTTGCAACACCATATTCGGTGACGATGTAGTGGATATGAGCCCTGGTCGTGACAACTCCTGCTCCCTCTTTCAAAAAGGGGACGATTTTGCTTTCGCCTCGCTTGGTCGTCGAGGGCAAGGCGATGATAGGTTTGCCGTCTTCGGATAATGAGGCACCGCGAATAAAGTCCATTTGTCCGCCGACTCCTGAATATTGATATGTTCCGATCGAATCTGCGCAGACTTGACCCGTCAGGTCAACCTCGATCGCGCTGTTGACCGCTGTAACTTTTGGATTGCGGCGGATCACGGCGCTGTCGTTGACATAGGCGATATCGAGCATCAGCACTTGAGGATTGTCGTGCACAAAATCGTAAAGGCGTCGTGTGCCCATTACGAATCCGGCAACGATCTTGCCCGGGTGTTTTATTTTTCGCTCGCCGGTAACGACGCCGCTTTCGACAAGATCGATCAGCCCGTCGGAAAACATTTCTGTATGGATGCCGAGATGCTGATGGTCCTTGAGAGCTGAGAGTACGGCATTAGGGATCGAGCCGATACCCATTTGAAGCGTCGCACCGTCCTCGATCATGTCCGAAATATTTTGTCCGATAGCCCGGTCGATATCCGTCAATTGGGGAGCTGGGGCTTCGTGCAGAGGTTCATCAACCTCGACAAACGCATCAATGTCGCTCGGGCGGACCAATGCGTCACCGATCGTCCGGGGCATATTGGGATTTACCTGAGCGATAACGTATTTGGCGCATTCAACGGCGGTCCGGGCGATATCAACCGAAACACCAAGCGAGTAAAAGCCATGCTTGTCCGGCGGCGAAACATGGATCAATGCGACGTCTAGCGGCAGAACATTTTTGCGAAAAAGCGCGGGTATTTCCGACAGGAAAACGGGAATGTAATCACCGCGTCCCTCATGGACAGCGTTTCGGACATTTGCGCCGACGAAAAATGCGTTTACGTGAAAATTTTCGGCATACTGCGGTTCCGAATACGGAGCCGTACCTTCGGTGTGTAAATGGACGATCTCGACATCGCGCAACTCGTCCGCACGATCCGTCATAGCTTTTATCAAAGCCGTCGGTGCAGCCGCAACGCCGTGGATGAATACACGGTCGCCCGATTTGATCGCCTTAACGGCTTCGTCCGCTGAAATTGTTTTTGGCATAGATAGAATTTATAGCTGGTTTAATGTGAAGGCTTAATCTTCGCCGATGTCCTCGTTCCATATCTCGGGATGTTGTGAGATGAAACCACCGAGCAACTCGATGCATTCCTGTGAATTCATATCCACTACTTCGACGCCGTTTTCGCGCAGCCATTCGACACCGCCCTGAAATGTCACGGATTCGCCGACGATGACCGTGCCGATGCCGAATTGCCGCACGAGGCCGCTGCAATACCAGCACGGGGCGAGCGTCGTAACCATTATTGTGTTTTTGTAGCTTCGCTGACGGCCCGCTTTGCGAAAGGCGTCGGTCTCGCCGTGTATCGACGGATCATTTTCCTGCACACGTCGATTGTGGCCGCGGCCGAGCACGTTACCTTCGCCGTCAAATAGAGCCGCACCGATCGGAACGCCGCCTTCTGCCAGCCCGATACGGCCCTCTTCGATGGCGGCATCGAGCATTGCTTTTTTATCGAGCTCTGGATTCATATACTTCAATTTTATAAGCAAACCGCTCGCGTATGCTAATCTCGTCAATATGTCGCAGAATTTTCAACCTGGTGATTTTCTTGTTTTCCAGCTCGAAGCGGGCTTTGCCCTGTTGCGTCTGCTCGCGGTTGACGACGATGGAGGGGACAGGACTTGGCATATCGCGGCGTATGGTGATTTTTTCCCCGATGTTGAAAGTGCAGAAATGGCATCAGCCGATCCTGAGAGCCTGACGCTCAGCAGCCGGCACATCGCACTCTCAAACCGCGCGTTCGAAAGTACTCAGGTTGCCAAAATAGCGAACATCCCATTGACGCTGGCAGAACACAAACCGCTCGACGATTGGAAAAACGATTCGGATCGTGAAGTGTCAGACCGCTCGGTCAGATTGATGCTTGGACTACGATGACTTGATCTTTGTTTCTGAAAGATGTCTGGTCGTGTGATCTGTCACGCTCGTTGAAACGACGTTTTCAAAATCAGGCCGCTCTAATAATTTAGCCGTAGAAGCTGTCTCAAATGTCATTGGCTTTTCCTCTTCATTTCGCGGGTCTCTACGTTTCCATTGCTTCTTAAGCCTTCGAGCTCTAATAAACGTTTGAATGTGCCACGCGCCCATCGCGATCAGCAGCCCCGCGGTGAGATAGATCAACCAATGCGTACTCTCGCGAAAACCAAGAATTGCATAGAGCAGAATTGCGAGTGTAAAACTAACGATCACTGTCAGTAGTGAAAGAACAGTATTTACCTTTATGTTTTCTTCAGGAGGACTTTCGCGCTTGGCCGGTTTTGAAAGGTCAGGCAGGAAAGTGCCGCACTGCCTGCAATAGGTTTCGGGCGACTGATCAGGATTTCCGCATTTTGGACAAAACATAATTGTTCCTATGATTTGGTCAGCGCCAAAGTTCAGGCTAGTCTTCGGCGTCTCAATTCCTTTGCGATCATTTCCAACTCGCGGCTGACTTGTCCTGCGGCAGACGAATTTTCCTGTGCCCGGCGGATCAGATATGGAACGGATTCGGCGACAGGGCCGTAAGGCACATATTTAGAGACATTGTAGCCGTGCTTTGCCAGCACATACGAAATGCTGTCGCCCATACCGTAGAGCTGCGAAAAAAATATGTTCGGATGATTTGGCGCAATGTCTTTCTCATGCATTAACGAGGCCAATAATTGGGTGCTTTTTTCGTTGTGCGTTGCGGCGACGAAAGACATGCTGTTGAAATGCCGGATGCAATATTCTATCGCGGCATCAAAATCCGCATCAGTGTCGGCTTTAGTTTCGTGGATCGGCGACGGATAGCCCATTTCCTTTGCACGGTCGCGTTCCTTTTCCATATATGCGCCGCGCACGAGTTTGACGGCCATGATATATCCGTCCAGTCTTGACTGCCGCCGAGTGTCCTTTAGATATTGCAGTCGGTCGGTTCGATAAAGCTGAAGAGTGTTAAAAACGATCGGCCGTTCGCGATTGTATTTCTCCATCATGTCAGTCGCAAGACGGTCGATCGCATCCTGGATCCATGAATCTTCGGCATCGATAAAAATCGGCTGGCCCACGGAATATGCATACTCGCAAATTTCATTGACACGTTTGTGAATTCGCTCGCATTTTGCCTGGCTCTTGGCGTCAAGTTTCTTTTTCCCGCTCATTTTTTCGAGCGTCCCCAGCGGCGCGACCCCTGTTACTTTGAATACCGAAAACGGCATATTCGGATCATCTTTTGCTCGCTCAATAGTTCGGATGATCTCATCTTTCGTATCGTCAAAATCTTCCTCGGTAGATTTGCCTTCGACCGCGTAGTCAAGGATCGTCCCTATGTGCGAGTTGCCGAGCGTTTCAATAGTGCTGTTACATTCACCTATAGTTTCGCCGCCGCAGAACTGCTCAAAGATCGTTGCCTTGATCAAGCCTTCGACCGGTAATCCGAGTGACAGTGCAAATCTCGCTGCCGTTGATCCGATAGTATTCAACAGCGGCGAATTCAGCATCTTGAAAAGCCGATATTTTTCGTTTAGTTGTGAATCGGATTTGTCCGCATAAGCCGTAGCGGTGTCCTGGAAATCCAGTAGGAATTCGCTCATAAAGACGGGATTCTACCATATTGGCCACTGAGTCCACAGAGAAAATGAGACTGTTTTATCATTTGGCAAAATTGTAACTATCCTTCATTTGCCTTATCATTCTTGTTTTGCCTCTGTGTCCTCTGTGAACTCTGTGGCTAAAGTTTCTTATGAGTAAAGGGCTTCCAAAAAGATCGGAAAACTATTCCGAGTGGTATAACGAGATCGTCAAACGTGCCGACCTGGCCGAGAATTCCGCTGTTCGAGGCTGCATGGTCATCAAGCCGTACGGCTTTGCGATCTGGGAAAAGATGCAGCGGGCGTTGGATGATATGTTCAAGG
>CAZUEI010000169.1:0-5344 GCA_964618985.1 uncultured Chloracidobacterium sp. | reverse complement strand
CCGATCAGATAACCGGCAAAGGCGGTCATGTTGTCCTGAGCAGCGTCAAACGCTTTCTTGTTCGCCTGAAACCATTCGCGGTTGTTGTTTTTGCTAAGTTTTTTGAGAAAATCAAATGTTTCTTTTGCGAGCATAATTTCGGTATATTAACACACCAAAGGAGTCTTTATGATAAGACCGTTACTCACCGCCGCTGTTTTACTTACTGCCGCTGCATTTACAAACCTGATGGCTCAAACGCCAAACTACAGGATCGCGTTCAACACACCTGAAGACTCAAAGGCCGACGATTATGAAGTTTATTCGATGAATATTGACGGTACAGGCCGTAAGAATATTACAAAGAATAAAGATGTCGCATGGACATATTACGCCTGGAAGGATCGGCTCTTTTTTGTGAGTGATCGCGGAGCCTGCCGGCGATGTTATCACCTCTATGAATCGGATTCCGACGGCAACAACGTAAGAAAAGTTACCGGCCTTCAACTCGAAGATTCCTGGATGGGCGCTCGGAATGACGGCAGGGAACTGGTTGTTACGGGACGCGTCGATACACGCATTCGTTATCAGCTTTTCATTGTCGATACAAAAACGGGACAGTATCGTCAGCTTACGAACGAGCCTGCCGCGGCTTTTCGTGATCCGACCTTTTCGCCGGACGGGAAAAAGATAGCCTATGTTTATAAAAAGAACCACACTGATCGAGCGGAGATAGAGGAACTCTATATAATGAACGCTGACGGTAGCAACCGCCGCAAACTTACAACCTATCCCGCTTCCGATCCGCTTGCCAAAGATCCCGGATATAAGGTCGGTCCACCGCATTGGAACGCAAAATATAAATTCATCACCTATCAGTCAAATCAAGCGGGCAAGCAATCGATTTACGCCGTCACGCCGGACGGCAAACGTCAGTGGAAATTGACTGACAGTAAATTGGACGAAGGCTGGCACGACTGGTCGCCGGACGGCGAATGGCTTGTCTTTGACAGCCGTGACGAAGCAACCGGCCGCTATGACTTGTATCTGATGAATTACAAAAGCAAGGAAACGAAAAAACTCACGGGCGACAGTCCGAAAAAATATCACCAGTCGCCCGTGTTTCTTGAATTGGAATAACGATCTAGCCGCCGTGAGCAGCCTTTGCGCGCTCGTTCAGTTCCTCGGGCGAGAGATCTTCCTTGTGCGTCGCAAAGCCCCATAGGTGGCCGAACGGGTCTTTGAAGTGTCCCGAACGGTCGCCGTAGAACTGATCCGCAACCGGCTTTATTACTTCAAGTCCTTCGGTGATTGCCTTTTCGGTGAAAGCATCCACGTCCTCGACATAGATATAAAGGCTCACTCCCGAACCGCCGATCGTCTCGGGCCCGACTGCCATCGGCGGAAATTCGTCCGCTAGCATAAAGATCGCATTGCCGATCTTCATTTCGGCGTGGCCAACCATTCCCGGACCGCCAATGCGGAACAATTCGACCGCGCCGAACGCCCGCTTGTAAAAATCAATTGCCGCCTCCGCATTTTTGCAGATCAAATACGGCGTAATGCCCTCGTAACCGTCAGGTATGGCTTTGACTGTCATTATTAATTTTCTCCTTTATTTTAATTTACTCGAATTTATTGCGAAATACGTTTGTTGTCAACCGTTTTGTTTCAAAATTTGAGTTGGCCTGAAGAGGAGCGTAATATTGACTCAAAATCATATTGCGAGGATCGCTGGCAATTTTATTCCGTTAATTCGCGGGCAGAAAATATGACTAATTTTCCTGAAATTCCACTTGATGCGTGGCGGCCGACAAAAAACACGCTGCATCTCTATCTACAAATAGTAGGCAAGATACGGCTGAGAATGCACCCGCGAATAAATCATTGGTGGCACGTCACCTTTTATGTTTCGCCGCGGGGGATCACGACCCGAACTATTCCATACGAAGACGGCAGCTTCGAGATCGAGTTCGATCTTAAAGATCACGAACTGAAAATACGGACAAGTGACGGACGCTCAGAGGATTTTGCCTTCTATGATGGCCTGTCGGTCGCAGATTTTTACGCCAGTGTTTTTGCGAACCTCGCAAAACTCGGTATAAAGCCTGAAATATGGGCCGTTCCATACGAAGCCCCTTCAGCAACACCGTTTGCCGAGGATCACGAGAATAAATCTTACGATAAGGAATACGTCGAGCGTTTTCACCAGATTTTGGTCGCGGTCGATGATATTTTTGAAGCGTTTCGAGGCCGCTTTACCGGTAAATCAACGCCCGTTCATCTTTTCTGGCACAGTTTCGATTTGGCATTAACTCGATTTTCGGGAAAGGCCGCCCCGCCGATGCCCGAAGCAAATATGGTCGCGCGCGAAGCCTATTCACATGAAGTGATCAGCTTCGGTTTTTGGTTCGGCGACGACAAACCGAACAGCGTTGCCGCTCCGGCATTTTATTCTTACACTGCTCCGAAACCTGATGGCCTTGAGAATGAACCTCTGCGACCCGATAGCGCTTTTTGGACGCCCGATGGCGGTATGGCATTGCTGATGTATGACGATGTCCGAAATTTGGAAAACCCGCGAGCTGCCCTACTCGAATTTCTCGAAAGTGCTTATCAATCTGGTGCAAAGCGGGCGAAATGGGATATTGACAATTTTACGCTGGGTAAGCTTCATCACGTCTAACTTTATGAATGAAATGCTTGGTGACGGACCGTCGTTGACCACCATATGGGCGGGGTTTCTTGGACTGGGCTTGATTGGTTTTGGGTTGTCCATATTTAGGTGGTGGGCTTCCATCCCGATTATTGTCCTTCTTGGCCTTTGGTCAATCGCCTTATTGGATGACCTATATGCTCCAGATCTATACCCAGTTTATATGCGCATAGATTCGTCTTTTGTTCCTTCCGCAACAATCGCCATGGCAGCTGGACTGACGCTTCCCATAATTGGCATTGCGATCAATTTCGGTCGCCGCCTCAAAAAGGCCATATGATCGATCTCCGGAGCGACACAGTCACGAAACCTAGCGACGCCATGCGAAAAGCGATGGCGAATGCCGAGGTTGGCGACGACGTTTTCGGCGATGACCCGACGGTCAATCGTTTGCAGGAGCGTGCCTGCGAGGTCTTTGAAAAGGAAGCCGCGTTGTGGGTGCCGACCGGCTGCATGGGCAACGAGATCGCCGTTAAGGTTCACACAAAGCCCGGTCAGGAGATCGTTGTCGAAGATCGCGGTCATATTTTGAATTATGAGCTAGGGGCTGCAGCGGTCATCTCAGGTGTGACAATTCGGGCGGTGAAAAGCGGGGACGGTTCGGGGCATCTGACGTGGGACGAGATCAAGCCCGTCCTAAAGATCGATCCGCCGTATTTTCAAGCTGCAACCGGTCTCGTTTGTCTCGAAAATACTCACAATTTCGCCGGCGGCAGTATGATGACCGCCGAAGCCTGCACCGATATTTGTGCCCGGTGCCGCGCGCTTGAACTACCAGTTCATATGGACGGCGCACGTATATTCAACGCGTCCGTTGCTTTGAACATGTCCGTAGCCAATCTGACACGGCACTGCGATTCGGCAATGTTCACTTTATCAAAAGGCCTTGGCGCGCCTGCCGGTTCGATACTGCTCGGGACGCAAGAATTTATTCGGGAAGCGCACATTTGGCGGAAACGCCTCGGCGGAGGCATGCGGCAAGTCGGCATTCTAGCCGCTGCTGGATTGATCGCGCTGGAAGAAGGCCCAAAACGCCTGCATGAAGATCATGCTAATGCCCGCCGCCTCGCCGAAGGCCTTGCCGAAATTCCAGGTATTTCTATTGATGTTGATCGCGTCGTTACCAATATCGTCATTTTCGACATTTCCGGCACAGGCAAGACTTCGGGTGAGATCATCGACGAATTGAAAGACAACGGTATCTTGGCAGTCGGCTTTGGCAATCTGATCCGTATGGTAACGCACCTTGATATTTCCGCATCGGATATCAAGAAAGCTGTCGAAAAGATGACAGTTGTAGTTCAGTAAGGCCGTTGCATCAAAAATGGTGAGTTGCGTGTTCCACCTCAAGGTTGGAACAAGTTGGGACAGGAAAAATGAACATTGAAGAACTTAGAAGCTTTTGTCTTTCGTTTCCCGGAGCGACCGAGGACATAAAATGGGGCGCGGATCTGTGTTTTTGCGTCGGAGCGAAGATGTTTTGCGTGACCGGGGCGGATTCGATCTCAGGCGGAATGTCGATCAAATGCACGCCCGAGAAATTTGACGAGCTGATCGAACGCGACGGTATCGATCCGGCGGCTTATGTCGGACGCTACAAATGGGTGCGAATCGCAGACCTCAATGCCGTTACGCCGGATGAATTAAAAGCTCTTATCGGGGAGTCATACAGACAGGTTTTTGATAAACTAGCTCCCAAGGTTAAGAAAACAATTAAATAAACACGTTAAAACGTGAACGCCAAACATGATAATCGCCATAGACGGCCCGAGCGGAGCAGGTAAATCCACTTTGGGGAAGATGCTCGCCAAAAAACTGAACCTGCTGTATCTCGATACTGGAGCGATGTATCGTGCGGTCGCGCTGGCGGTGACCAGGGCAAACGTGCCGTTTCGCGACATAGATAGGATCGCCGATATTGCCGAGAATGCGAGGATCGACCTCATCGGCGAGCCAGATGCGATGAAGGTGATGCTTGATGGTGAGGATGTTTCGGTCGATATCCGCACGCTTGAGGCCGCGCAGTCGGCATCGGTTGTTTCGACGATCTCTGAGGTTCGGCGGATCATGGTCGAGCATCAGCGGCAGATCGGTGAATCGGCTCCAAAAGGCTGCGTTCTCGAAGGCCGTGACATCGGCAGCGTCGTTTTTCCAAAGGCGGATATCAAGTTCTTTCTTACGGCGACGCCCGAGGCGCGTGCCCGCAGGCGGTTTATCGAGGACCAGTCAAAGGGCCGTATTTCGACTTACGAGCAGACGCTCGCCGAGATCAACGAACGCGATGAACGCGACGTTTCACGCGAAGATTCGCCGCTGACGATCGCCGAAGACGCTGTCGTCATCGACACTAGTGAACTCGACCTGACCGAGGTGTTTGAACAGATGCTTGCCAAGATCACCGAAAAACGCGCTACGGCCGCGTAAAAGTTGACTTTAGGTGCATCTAATGGATAACATCGTAAGTTGCTCTTTGTGTGCTCCCGTAGCTCAGCTGGATAGAGCGACGGCCTTCTAAGCCGTAGGTCGCAGGTTCGAGCCCTGCCGGGGGTAAAGATCGATCTGAAATTTCAGATCTGAGATTTGAAATTTTAAGTATGGCGGCTATAGTTCAGCGGTTAGAGCGCCTGATTGTGGTTCAGGATGTCGAGG
>CAZUEI010000168.1:0-5402 GCA_964618985.1 uncultured Chloracidobacterium sp. | reverse complement strand
CCTGATGGGCAATCCGCTGCTGCCGATCAAGCCTTGTTCATTCCCCGCTCCGTGTCCGGGAATGGATGTTGGCATCCTCGACGAAGACGGCAAACCGGTCGAATCCGGCAAAGTTGGTGAGCTTGTCATCAAGCAGCCCTGGATCGGCATGGCACGCGGCTTTTGGCAGGAAAAGGAACGTTATCTCGAAACCTACTGGCGGCGATTCAAGGACATTTGGGTCCACGGTGACTGGGCGATGCGTGATAAGGACGGCCACTGGTTCATCCTCGGCCGCAGCGACGACACGCTAAAGGTCGCCGGCAAACGCGTCGGCCCCGCCGAAGTCGAAAGTTTACTGGTCGCTCATCCTCAAGTCACCGAAGCCGCCGTCATCGGCGTCCCCGACGAAATGAAAGGCACCGCGATGGTCGCATTCTGTGTCTTGTCAGAACCGGAAGCGGTAGCGACTGGGCTAGACGCAGAACTAAAAAAACTCGTCGCCAAAGACATGGGCAAACCGCTCGCCCCATCAAAGATCCATTTCGTCTCCGCCCTGCCAAAGACCCGCAACGCCAAAGTGATGCGCCGTGTAATTCGTTCCGCTTACCTCGGCGAAGACCCGGGCGACCTCTCGGCACTTGAAAATCCGAATACAGTTGATGAGATCAGTAAGGCGAAGTGAAGTAAATTATTTGCTTACTTTCTTGATAACCTTCTCTACCCGCTTACGTCCGCTTTCCCGCTCAATTCCGCCGAGCCGTGATGAAAGGACTTTCACGAAAGCATCGCGATTGTCGGCGTTCACGGCAGATATCGCTCTTTCCGCATACATAGGCAGTTGATTTGTCGGGCAACCCATCATTTGTTCGAGCAGGAGCGGAAATGTTTTTGCGGAGTACTTATCGATCGTTGAGAGACTTATCAGGATATTGACGCAATGATCGCGGGTGATGACCGAGCCTTTTTCGGCGGCGGCGATTATCGTCGGTAGAGCGGCGAATATCTCTGCTGGCTTTTCGCGGACAACACAGCCGAGAGCGGTCATCGCTCCCCATTGAAGCCGGTTATCTTTGCTCGTCAGTAAAGCAAGAACCGCAGCCATGTGCGAAGCGATCAGCTTTGGTTCAACATACCCGACCTCGTAAAGCGTCTTAATACAGTCATAACGAATGCCTTTGTTTTTGTTTGCCAGGTTTTCGACAAGCTCGGTGACGGCGGCCTTATCTTTACGTTTGACGATCGCCGCGGCAAGCTCCTGATTCGGAACTTCGTCACGGCGATTGAGCGAAGTCGCTAGTTTGGGGATAATGCTCATACGTTTTGCGTGAAATTGTAGGTCAAAAGGATGAAAATCAAAACTGTCACTGAGCGGAATATTGGTAAGGTGTGCCTTGAACTCGCCACTGCTGATGTTCATCTCGCACATGTTCACAAAACACACGGCACGCCGCCGCTATGGGATCGGCCAACCGGGTTTCGCACCTTGCTGCATATCATTCTGGAACAGCAGGTTTCACTCGCGTCGGCTAAGGCCTGTTTTGACAAGCTCGCTGCCCACCTTGGCGAAGTCACACCCGACGGATTGCTATCAATCAATGACGCCGATCTCAAAACTATCGGATTCAGCCGGCAGAAAACTTCTTATGCCCGCCATTTGTCCGAAGCCATTTTAGAAAAACGCATCGACCTCGACGACCTACACAAATTGCAGGACGCTGATGTAAAGACCGAACTTACAAAACTAAAAGGCGTCGGCGAATGGACCAGCGATATTTACCTTTTGATGGCAATGCTCAGGCCGGATGTGATGCCGAAAGGCGACATTGCCCTTCACGAAGCTTACAGAAAACTGACGAATGGCGATAGGCGGCCGGGATCGGACGAATTCGTCGCAATGGCTGAAAAATGGAAGCCGTTTCGATCAGTCGCAGCGAGATTGTTATGGCATTTTTATCTATCGGAGAAAAAGAATGGAACGCGGATTTAACGGATCAGGCGGATTGGCACCGATCAGACCCAAATATTATCCGCGTGAATCCGTTAAATCCGCTTTCATCCGCGTTCTATTATTGTTAACTTATTCCCGATGACCAAGATACTCGATGTCGGCTGTGGAGCGAATAAAACTGAAGGTGCTATCGGCCTTGATAATAATCCGCGCACGGCGGCTGATGTCATTCACGATCTGGGTGATATTCCTTACCCTTTTGTGGATAGTGAGTTCGATCTGGTCGTTTCAAATCACGTGGTCGAGCATGTTCCGGATGTCATGGCTTTCATCGGCGAATTACACCGTGTCACGCGGCACAGCGGCCGGATAAAGCTTCTAACGCCGCATTACACAAACCCCGACTGGGCGAACGACCCGACGCATCGAAATCACATCAACTCATACACATTCAATACGTTCTTGGCCGGCCGCGAGGTGTTTGATTTTTACACCGACATTCAGCTAAAGCCAATAGACTGTTATGTTTCCCTGCTCGGACTGTGGAAAGCTTTGGGGATTGAGTTTCTAGTAAATCTGGATAGGAAAAGCTATAAACTGCGTTTCCTGCGTAAGTTCTGGGAGCAGTATTTAAGCTACATCATCCGCGGGAAGGAGCTGCGGTTTGAATTCGAGGTTGTAAAAGAAAATTAGACATTTTCAGCCAACTATTTTTGAACTTCGACGCATCTGTTATCGTAGAATTGTCAGTTTGAATTCTCTACTGAGGTAATTGCATGAAAACCAGATTTTTTGCCGTAGCCGCGATCGCGGTTTTGTTGTTGAATGTTGTCGGCCTTTCGCTGGGCGATACGACGCGCCCTCGGGTGCTGAATCCCCAAGCTTCGCGGCTTGTTGCAATGCTTCCGGCGTCGGACGTTGTTGCCGTTTTCGATTCGGGAAGGTTTCTTAACCAAGCTTTGCCGACGCTGCTCTCGGCCAATCAGCCGATGCTCGCCGAGATAACAAGCAAGATCGCCGAAATGGAACAGAAAACCGGCATCGACTTTCGTAAATTCGATCAGGTCGTTGTCGGCATTACAATGAAAGCGGCCAAGGAAAAGAAAGACGTCGATTTCGAACCGGTAGCCATTGCAACCGGAGATATTAATATGGGTGCTTTGATCGCGATCGCAAAACTTGGCTCAAAGGGCCAATATCGCGAGGAAAAGGTCGGCGAGAAAAGCGTGTATATTTTCACAACGAAGGAGCCGGTGAAAAAAACGCAACCGGCTAAAACGCGAAGCACTAAGGTCACCCAAGCAGTCACGAAGGTAAAGGCAATTGCACCCGAGGTCGCCGTTACTGCCCTGGATGGAAATACGCTTGCGATCGGAACGCCGGCCCGCGTCCGCGAAACCATCGAAGGCACGTCGCACATCGGTACTGACCTTACCGAACTTCTTTCTACAAAGGAAACTTTGGTGATGACTTTCGCTGCAAAGGCTCCGGCCGGCATGTCAAAAATGGCCTCGCTCGATATTGACGAGCTTAGCTCAACTATCGACTCGATCCGGTATTTGTCCGGTTCGCTCGACGTCGCAGCTGCGGGAACGTCACTGCAATTGATGGCACGGACAACGAAACCCGATCAGGCAATTGCCCTTAAAGATACGCTCGAAGGACTTCAGTTGATCGGCAAAGCCATCCTGGGAAATTCAAAAAACCCTGATCAACAGATCTACGGCCGCATGGTCCGAAATGCGAAATTCGGTATTAACGGCAATGATGTCACTCTCGATCTGTTAGTGCCGCAGAACGACATTGACGTCCTCGTCGCAAAATTAAAGTAGGAATTTAAACGCAGAGAACGCTGAGGCCGCAGAGAAATGTGGAAAAACTAGAGTTTCCTCTGCGTTCTCAGCGTCCTCTGCGTTTAAAATGCTTTCTAAATCCCGTGTCTCGCTGGCGGACAAACTGATCGAGATCGCGGTTGTACGTGCCGTCCTCACCAAGCAGAGGAAATAATTGCAGATCGCGTGAAAGATAGGCTGCACGAAGTTCGACCGGCCTTGGCCCGGCTTTGATAACGCGAACCTTTCCGCCGCGAACTTCACCGATCCACGCCGCAAACTCTTCTGCCCTGCCAACCGTTGCAGAAAGCAGCAACAGCCTTATACGCGGCGGCGATAGGATAATCGCCTCTTCCCAAACATGGCCGCGTTCCTCGTCCGAGAGATAATGAGCCTCGTCGAGAATGACAAAATCCGTCCGAACGTCAAAGCCCTCACGCAAGGCGTCAAAAAGCTGGTTGCGATAGATCTCCGTTGTTCCGACTATCAGCGGGGCATCGGTGTTTTCCTTGCGGTCGCCGGTTAGAATGCCGACGTTTTCGGCACCGAATTCAATTGAAAACTCGGTGTACTTCGAGTTGGTAAGGGCTTTTAATGGTGTTGTATACCACGCCCGTTTTCCGGCAGCAAGCAGCCGCCGTATCTCCTCGCGTGCTATCCACGTCTTGCCGCTGCCGGTCGGTGCGGTCACAAGAACGTCCTGCGTTTCGATCGCGTTGAGGGCTTCGAGTTGGAATGCGTCCGGCTTGAACGGCTTAGGCTCCGGAACGCCGATACCCGACAACAACCGCTCGACGGCCTTTATCTGACGAGGTGTCTGGGGTGTTACGACTCGTGCGGCGGAACTTTCCGGTGCAAGAGGGCGTTTATATCTTCGTTCACCTTTTGGCCGTGATTTTGACGGTGAATGTGAGGCACGACGGCGATTTCGGTCTTTGCTGCGGCTCATATATAGGGTGCCCAAGCCCGCACGTTAGTAAGGGCGATTCATTCAACGTTCGTGTTCCGCCCTTACTAACGTGCGGGCTTGTGCAGATGAGAAGTCTTTTCTTTTCAATGCTGCACCAAAAATGTTAGCATAATCATTTGCCTCGCAACGTAATCCGAGGCAAATGCGTCTAATTCTTATGCTTTTATAACACCGGACGCATGTTTTTTTATGAGTAATATGTTCGAACAGCCATTATATGAATTTGAACCGGCTGCAACTCCGTTAGAGGATAGCGACCTGTTTCAGAATTACGAGATCAAGAGCTGGGTTTTGTCGCCGAGGATAATTAAGATCGTGGCGCTTTCCGCCGTTGTAAATATTGTTGCCCTGCTGGTCGTCGGACAGACTTCGCTGTTGACGTTAAAAGGCTGCGACAGCCCGCTTGTGGGTAGCGTTTGTCAGGTGTTGGATACGGTTTATGTCGGAGCTTTGCTTTTTGGAACCGATCGCGAATACGTCGATGTCGCATATGACAAAACAGATCTCGGCGATGATGAGGAAATTACGTATATCGATGTGAGCAACGTCCTGCCGCCCTTCGAATATCCCGGCGACTATTTCCGTATCGCAAACCCGGAAAAATATGTGATTCCAGAAATAGGGGACGAATTGGCATATACGCAGGGCATTCCGGGAATTCCGGACGGCC
>CAZUEI010000167.1:0-5404 GCA_964618985.1 uncultured Chloracidobacterium sp. | reverse complement strand
AAAGTGCGAAGCCCAAGGATGGCAAAGATGTTAGAAGTATAGACAATAAACCGATCAGTTGTGATGCCAAAGATCGCAGGTATCGAATCTACAGCGAAAATAAGGTCAGTGACTTCAACAGTGATCAGCACAAGCAGGAGCAGCGTGCCTGTTCGAACACCGTCCTTTACAACAACAAATTTATCACCGTCGTAATGTTTTGAGATGCGAATATACTTGGTGATAAATTTCACGATCATGTGTTCGTGCGGCTCAAAGTTATCGTCCGTATTACGAAACATGCTGAGGCCCGTATAGAGGAGAAACGCACCAAAAACATAGATCACCCAATGAAATCGTTCGACCAACTCAGCGCCGGCAAATATCATTATCATGCGCATCACCAGCGCGCCCATGATTCCCCAAAACAAGACTCGATGCTGGTATTTTTTCGGAACCTTGAAGAAACTGAAAATTAAAAGGAAAACAAAGAGATTATCGACGGAAAGCGACAACTCGATCACATAACCGGTAAAGAAGAGTTTTGCCTTGTCGATGCCAAACTGCCAAAAGACAAAAGCGTTAAAGGCGAGAGCTAAAGAAACCCAGACAATGCTCCAGCGAATGGTTTCCTTCCGCGTCGGAGCGTGCGACTTGCGGTTTACAATGCCGATATCGACGAACAGCGCCGTCAAAACCACTGCAAAAAATGTTATCCAAACCCAGTAAGGGTATTCGATCATTCGTGTTTAGCAGAGTGCGTGTGGCTCTGAATGGCTCTCTCTATAATATTGGTGATGCGTGAAAGTCCTTGGCGGTCAATTTCAGAAAAGTCGTCAAGTTGATCGCTGTCTACATCCAGAACGCCAAAAACCTCACCTTGGGGCATGATGATAGGCAAGACGATCTCGGACTTTGCAGCCGAACTGCATGCAATGTGTCCCGGAAACTGCTCAACATCCGGAACTATCGTGGTTTCCCGTGTCGTGTAGGCGTGCCCGCAAACACCTTTATCGAAATTAATTCGCGTGCATGCCAGCGGCCCCTGAAAAGGGCCGAGAACGAGTTGGCCTTCCTTTTTTAGATAGAAACCAACCCATAAAAACCCGAACGCCTCTTTCAGGACCGCCGCGATATTTGCCAAATTTGCGATCAAGTCCGTCTCGCCCGAAACGAGCGATTCGATCTGCGGAATGATCGCGTCGTATAAAGTCTTTCTATCGGTCGTGTCGGGCAGCGCAAGCGATTCGGCCATAAACCTTGAGTTTATCTTGCCGCGATGAGCCTTGCAATGATGGGCTTGACCGGCGTTTAGCCGGCGTGGCTTTGGGATGACGTGTTTAATCGCAAACGTGCCTCACGCACAAGCCTGACCGCATCTTCCGCCGTATCTGCAACCGCCGTCAGGTGTCCCATTTTTCTACCCTTCCGAGGTTCCATTTTGCCATAGAGGTGCAGCTTTAAGTTTGGCTCTGTCAACGCTGACGACCAATTAGGTTCGCCGTTTTGCCACAAATCGCCAAGCAGATTTGCCATCGCCGACGCCCCGTAAAATTCCGTCGAGCCAAGCGGCAGGCCACAGACGGCCCGCAACTGCTGCTCGAATTGCGATGTAACGCACGCATCAAATGTCAAATGTCCCGAATTGTGCGGACGTGGCGCAAGCTCATTTACCAGCAGCTTTTCGTCCTTCGTCACAAAGAACTCGACGCATAGCATTCCTATGTAATCCATGATCTCGGCTATATTCTGCGCGATCTTTACGGCCTCAGTAAACACGTTGTCGGTAATTGCGGCGGGTGCGAACGAAACATCGAGAATGTGATTTGCGTGCTCGTTTTCGATAACGCCGTAGTGAGCAAAATTTCCAAGTTGGTCACGCGCGCAAACAACAGAAACTTCTTTGTTGAATTCGATAAATGCTTCGAACACGGCCTCTTGTCCGTTCAGACGCTCAAAAGCAGGTTCAATGTCACCGACGGTGTTTAGTTTTGTTTGTCCTTTGCCATCGTAGCCAAATCCGGCCGTTTTGAGAATCGCCGGCAAACCTATTTCCTGCGGGCCACTTTGAAGTTCACCTATTGTCTTTATGTGTTTAAATCGAGCAACGGGAAAACCATTGTCCGCAAGAAATGTCTTTTCGCGGAGACGGTTTTGTGTCGTATAAAGAATTTCGCCTTTCGGGTGAACCTCAACAAACTGAGCTGCCGCATCAACTGTCGCGGACGGAACATTCTCAAACTCAAATGTCACCACATCTACGCTCCGCGCGAATTGCCGCACCGCATCCAGATCGTCGTAGGAAGCCGAAGTTTCAATATCGGCAACCTGCCCCGTCGGCGTGTCGCTCTCAGGCGAAAATGTATGCACGCGATAGCCCATCTTGCGAGCCTCGATGGCGAACATCCGCCCGAGCTGCCCGCTGCCGAACACGCCGATTGTCGAATTTGGAAGAATCGTTTTTGTCACAGAGCCCAAACTGAATGCTATTGAAACAATAGATTAGCTCAAGTTTGGGTCGTGACCTAATAATGCAATGATTGATCTATTTTTGACCGGATTGCATAAGCTTTTGCGTCTCTTCGGTGCGTTTTTGCGATTCGGCGAGGCCCTGGCTGTTCTTAATTGCAGTTGTGTAATTCTGCTTTTGCCTTTCTTGGAATTCGGTGCGTGTTTGCGGTGCGCTTTGTGCGCCAGGGCGGTTCGCTTCGATGCTCTTTACGTTGTCGTATGATTTCTCGACGCCTGAAAGCAGGTAGTAAGCTATCCCTCCGATAAGAGTGAGAAACAGCAGTGTGTAAATCCACGAACTGCTCTTTGCCGCCTCGCGCGGGCCGATGCGTTGGCTGCTCACCATAAATCTTGTGCCCATATCATAGCCGCAGCGGCGACAATCGTAATCCGAAGCCAGATTGACCAAACCGCAATTTTTGCACGTAATCTTGTTCATACTACGAACCTCGAAAAGGCAGTATCGGGAGACATAAAAATTATTATACGGGATTTTCAAGGAAGTTACAACATGTTTTAACAATGCTTGGTCTTGGGTTATTTTGGCCGGGTTTTGAGAACTACCTTTGTCTGTTTTGCGCGAAATGAATGAAGTTTCTTGCGTAAATTCGGGCGAGAATTTGCCAGTATCGCAATTGCTAGAAGCGCCGCATTTTTCGCTCCAGCAGAACCGATGGCAAGAGTTCCGACAGGCACGCCGGCGGGCATTTGAGCAATCGAGAGGAGTGAATCGAGGCCTTTTAAGGCTTTACTTTCAATAGGAACGCCGAGCACCGGTAGGACGGTTTGCGAGGCACACATCCCCGGCAGATGAGCCGCTCCGCCGGCACCGGCAATGATGACCTCTATGCCGCGTTCCTCAGCGGATTTTGCAAATACAAACAGAAGATCAGGCGTTCTATGTGCGGAAACGATCTTGGTCTCGTGCGCCACGCCAAATTCGGCAAGCGTCTGCGAAGCGATCTCCATCGTCGGCCAGTCGGACTTGCTGCCCATGATGATCGAAACAATCGGATCTTTTTTTGTATTAGTCTTCATAAAGGTCGGATAACTCCGCATTCTTGCGCTATAGAATATCCATGGGTTAGGCTTAGTTCAATAACAACAATAAATATAATGTCAAAGATCCACTACACCTTAACCGATGAAGCCCCGATGCTGGCAACGCATTCTTTTTTGCCGATCGTAAAAGCTTTTGCAAAATTCGCAAATATTGAAATTGAAGTTCCAGATATTTCGCTGGCAGGAAGAATTTTAGCTAACTTCCCTGAATACCTAAAAGACGGCCAAAAAGTTCCTGACGCGCTTGCGGAATTGGGCGAATTGGCGACAAAACCTGAGGCCAACATCATAAAGTTGCCGAACATTTCCGCTTCAGTTCCGCAGTTGGAAGAAGCGATCGCCGAGCTTCAGAAACAAGGTTTTGCAGTGCCGAATTATCCCGCAGAACCTAAAACGGACGAAGAAAAAGCTATCAACAAAAAATATGCTCGCGTTTTGGGGAGTGCCGTAAATCCTGTGCTGCGAGAAGGAAATTCCGACAGACGAGCCCCGAAAGCCGTCAAGAATTATGCGAAAGCAAATCCTCATCGAATGGGAGTTTGGGATCCAAATTCAAAAACCGCTATCGCATCTATGAATGCGGGAGATTTTTACGGTACGGAAACTTCGGCCACTGTCGCAAGCGAAGGCAAATTCAGAATCGTTTTCTACGGAAATGACAGCTCCGAAAAAGTTTTGAAAGATTTCGCTCCGCTCGAAGCGGGCGAAGTGATCGATTCGTCGGTGATGAATCTTTCCGTCTTGAAATCTTTCGTGCAGGAAGCGATTGAAGAAGCCAGAGAAAAAGACGTTCTGCTCTCCGCACACTTGAAAGCTACGATGATGATGATTTCAGACCCGATCATTTTCGGGGCGATCGTCGAAACCTATTTCAAAGACGTGTTTGAAAAACATAAAGACACTTTTAAAGAATTAGATATCAATCCTAACTTCGGTTTGGCGACGCTCAACGAAAAAATTGCGGGACATTCGCAGGAAGCCGAAATCAAGGCAGACATTGCGAAAGCAATCGAAAACGGACCGAGGATTGCGATGGTCAATTCGGACAAGGGCATCACTAATTTTCACGTTTCTTCGGACGTGATCGTCGACGCTTCGATGGCTGCCCTGGTACGCAGCGGCGGACAAATGTGGAACAAAGACGGCACGGAAGAAGACACCGTCTGCATCATTCCCGACCGTACTTACGCCGGTTTTTACGACGTGCTCATTCAAGATATGAAAAAGAATGGCGCGATCGACCCGAAAACTTTCGGCTCGGTTCCAAATGTCGGCTTGATGGCACAAAAAGCCCAAGAATACGGTTCGCACGATAAGACTTTCCAAATGCCGGGTGAAGGAACCGTCAAAGTCGAAGACGAAAGCGGCGCTGTTCTGCTCGAACAAAAAGTCGAAACCGGCGACATTTTCCGCATGTGTCAGACCAAAGATGCGCCGATCCGGGATTGGGTGAAATTGGCTGTGAACAGAGCAAAACTTTCTAACACGCCTGCCATTTTCTGGTTGGACAAGGATAGAGCTCACGACGCGCAGATCATCAAAAAGGTTGAGAAATATCTGCGAAATTATGATCTGAACGGTCTCGACATCAGAATTATGAATGTCAGAGACGCGATGCTCGAAACCTTGAAACGCGGCCGAGAAGGTAAAGACACGATCTCGGTTTCGGGCAATGTTTTGCGGGATTATCTGACGGATATGTTCCCGATCCTGGAACTCGGCACTTCGGCAAAAATGCTCTCCATCGTGCCGCTGATGAACGGCGGCGGTTTGTTCGAAACGGGGGCGGGCGGTTCTGCTCCTAAACACGTCGAACAATTTATCAAAGAAGGCTATCTGCGTTGGGATTCGC
>CAZUEI010000166.1:0-5413 GCA_964618985.1 uncultured Chloracidobacterium sp. | reverse complement strand
TATTCCTGTATCTGCGATTTACCGCCTTTGCCCTCGGCGGGCTCGTTGATCGGGAATTTGATGTTGTGCTGGCCGTCAGACATAACGATCGACATGAGTGCCGAATACTCGGTCGAGATGTCCTTGTCGTCAAAAGTGATGTAGCGGAAAAAACCAAGCACGTCGCGATAAAAATCGCACCAATGCGTCATCTTGCCGAGTTCGACATTGCCGACGATATGATCGACAAGCATGATCCCTGTCGGATCACCCTCGACCGTCTGTTCGACAAACCCCGGCAGAAAAACGCCACTGTAATTATGGCCGTTGTTCGTGTTGTATGAGATAAACGAGTGGATGGTGTCGCCATAGGTTGCGATCGCTGCGTGGCGGACACTTCCATTTTCGTCTGCAGGATCATGCGGCTCAGTAACCGGCGTTGCGCCGCGTTTCACCGCTTCGTTAAACGCGTGATCGGCGTCCTCGACATAAAACGCAATATCGCGAACACCATCGCCATGCTGCTTGATATGCTCCGCCGCCGGATGCTCCGGCGAGAGCGGCGTCGTCAGCACAAAATTGATGTTGTTCTGACGCATCAGATAACTCGTCGTCTCACGATTCCCCGTCTCAAGCCCCGAATACGCCGCGCGCGAAAACCCAAACGCCTTGCGATAATAAAACTCCGCCTGCTTCGCATTGCCAACATAAAATTCAACGTGGTGTATCTTCTTCAGGCCAAGTGGATTTTGCTTAGTGACCTCGGTATCAACTGTTGTTTGTGTTTCTGTGATCATTGGAATGTCTCGATATATTTTTTCGTAACTTCTTTTAATTCCGCATACGATGGAATAACATACAGCACCGGCTGCATGTCGCTGTAAGTATATTCGTGATTGATAACTTCTTCTAAATCAAACGGGCGGCGTTCGACCTTGTCAGAGAAAGCATGTTCAAGTTCACCAAAACTCGATAACAGTCCGGCGCCGTAAGCTTTGATGTCGCCTTCGTGCTCGACCATGCCGAATTCGACCGTGAACCAGTAGAGCCGTCCGAGTTCCTCGATCTGTTTGTCTGTAGCGATCCGTGCGCCGTGGCCGATGAATTGGGAATAGTCGGCAAAATTTGGATTCGTAAACATTGGGATATGTCCAATTGCTTCGTGAACGATGTCAGGCTCAGGCGTATATGCCGGCTGCGAATGATGTCGTATGTACTGAGTGCAGAGCATTACTCGATATGATAACCACGACAAAAACGCGCGTGTTTCGACAAGTCCTTCGATCGGTGCAAGGCGAAAACCGGTCAGTTCTTTTAACCGCCGGTTCATTTCCGACAACTGCGGAATTCGATCGGTCGTTATGCCGAGGTCCTTTTTCGCACGCAGGTAAAACGGACTAGCGTAATGCTGCTGCAATTCTTCCAACTCCTCGGCTACGTAACGCCAAACGCGCTGCTCCCGCGGGCTGTAATCCACATCCGTTATCTCGCCTGTCATGCGAAAACTCTTTGCAAGCGATGCAATATGATCGCGTCGCGCACGATACTCGGCGTCATTTGCTCCCGGATGGTCGAGGTGAAGTTCGTTGATATTCTCGAACTTCATATCCTTGAATTCCGGCAGGTCCTCGTCGGACACGCGGAAATTTTCAATGGCAAAATCGGCTTCGGTTGAGGGGCTGGAAACGGTCAGGTCAAGCATTTTTGCTGCGGCTCCTTTCATAATTTCGATGCTGTGGTGAGATCGGCAGTTTCTTGTGAATACCTATTTTAATAGATGTGAAGATCCTACTGAATGACCATTCTAAGTTAATATGATAATGTTGCTTTAGATTATCAGTTTATTTCGGAAATTTAGTTTATATTATAATTTGTTGCATCTTTGTTCCACTTGTTCCACTGTTCCGGAACGGAACAAGAATCAGGCCTATGATAGATGAAATTGACCGCAAAATTCTGAAAGAACTTCAAGAGGATGCCCGGACAAGCTACGCCGAACTTGGCCGACGCGTCGGTTTGACCACGCCAGCCGTGATCGAACGCGTTCACAAACTCGAAGACGCGCACATCATCACCGGATATCGCGCCGAGATCGACACCGCGAAGGTCGGCCTGCCGATCACCGCGTTTGTGCGAATGAGCATCACAGGTGTCGATTACAGCCACATTATCGAGGTCGCGCAGGAGTCGAACGAGGTTCTCGAATGCCACCGCGGCACCGGCGGCGATTCGTTCATAATGAAGGTCGCGGTTCGTTCAGTCGAACACCTGCAGGAAATGATCGATCGCCTGACGCCGTACGGGATAACAACGACGACAATTGTTCTATCATCGCCGGTAAAGCGTCGCGTCATCGAGGTTTAATTCCACGCGATCTGGCTTCGCAACCTTAGTATCGAGCGTTCTTTTCCTAGCGTTTCAAAAACTGCCAACATCGATGGTCCAACTGCAACACCTGTGAGCAATGTGCGGGCGCCATTCATTATGACGCCCAGCTTTGTACCTTTTTCCTCGGCAAAGGCTTTGACGCCCTCTTCGATCTCAGGTTCGGTAAACGAGTCCATAGATTCAAAGCGTTCGGCAAGCTCAGGTAGCCAATCGCGGAGGTCGGGAAATTTTGACAGGTTTTTCTCAATTGCCGCTCGGTCAAAATCATAATCTTCGCTGAAATATGCTCGGCCTTGTGATGAAAAGTCTTTCAATGTAAAAAAACGCTGGCGGATCAGGTTCACGGTATTTTCAAACCACGGCTTATCTTCATCTTCATATTCATCACGCCAAAGTTTGGCGGCCTTTAATTCCGCTTTGACGAAAGGCAGTAGGTTCGCGAGGGGCATTGTACGTATGTATTCGGCGTTCATCCAGATCGCCTTGTCGTCAGTCCAATGCCGCGGGTCATTCTCGTGAAAATTGAATACCGCGTTCGAACGATGTATGCCGTCGAGAGAAAACTTCTCTGTCAACTCAGCAAGCGTATAAATCTCTTTTTCTTCACCTGCCGACCAACCGAGCAAAGCAAGAAAATTGCGAAACGCGGCCGCTAGAAAGCCGGCATCGCGATATGTTGTCATTGAAACGACCTCGCCGTGCTTGCGTTTAGAAAGCTTGCCTTTATTAGGCGCCATGATCAGCGGCAAATGAGCGAAAGTCGGCGGCGTTACATTTAACGCCTCGTATATCAATACCTGTTTGTGTGCATTTGTTAGGTGGTCCTGGCCTCGAATGACGTGCGTGATCTGCATCTCAATGTCATCGCAGACGACCGCGAGATTATAGAGCGGATGGCCGTCGGAACGCAGGAGAACGAGATCCTCAGTGTCGTCGTAATTTCGTTCCTGGATCCCATAAACCGCATCATCAAAAGCGGTTCGTCCTTCCATCGGAACCTTCAGACGGATCGCAAAAGGTTCGCCTGCCGCCGCTTTTGCATCGCTTTCTTCCGTAGAGAGATCGCGATACGGATTATCCCGCATATTCTTAACGCCCTGCGCCGCTCGTGCGCGGTCGGCAATACCTTCCTTTACGTCGCCAGTGGCCTCAACCTTTGGCGTGAAATCGCGATATGCCTTGCCTTCTGCGAGCAGCTTCAACGCGGTCGCCCGATGCTTATCGGCGTTATCGGACTGGAAAACGATGCCTTCATCGTGATCGAGTTCGAGCCACGTAAGGCCATCGAGAATCGAGCGCGTCGATTCTTCGGTCGAACGCGCAAGATCAGTATCTTCAATTCTTAGAAGAAATTTCCCGCCCGTATGCCGGGCGTAAAGATAGTTGAAAAGTGCCGTCCTCGCAGAACCTATATGCAGATAGCCGGTGGGAGACGGCGCAAAACGAACGCGTGTAGTCATAAGCTTTGATTTTCACGCAAAAGGGTAAATAACGCAAAAACTCAGTTCTTCCCGCTCAGCTTCCAACCGAGAAATGCCATTGGAACATACGCGAATACTACGTCAACGATCCTGTACCACATCGGAGCAGGAATCATAATATTGGCGGCGATACCTCCCGCCAGAAACAAAACGCACAAGATGATCGCTATCGTCTTACGCGAACTAGCGGCGACAAACATAGCGGCCAGTACACCGGCAAACGGCCCGATAGCATGTGCCAGAAAAGGCACAATAAAATCCAGTGGCCGGAGAAGATGGATCGTTGAAGCGACACCTTCCATGCTTGATCCGTCAAAACCTTCTGGTGGCGGTAATATTGCATGACCTGCCGCGATAATGCTCATGTTCACAATGCTGCCGATAACAAATCCCAGGACTACTGCAAGTACGTTGCGTATAATGTTCATTAAATTTCTCCTTTTTGTAATTCGATATTTTTTTAATACTCAAGAACTTTTTTGAGACGAACGTCCGCCAAGATAGACCGCTATCAACTTGGTCGCGAACGAGATCGCCACCACCGGAAGCAGGCTAATCAAGAATCCGCTCGCCGCAACTATCGCCACATCTACGGTGAAATAGGTCAGCCAGACAAGCAGCGCGGCTTTTATTGCAAGCTGCGGCCCGACATGTTTACCGACCCAGCGTCCGGCCAGATACATCAGCGGAATGCCGCCGATAATACTCGCGATCGGACCGAAGCGCCCCGCGGCTTCCTGATAAAATTGGTCTTCGTGGCCGGGATCGATCACATGGCCGTAAAGCACCATAAATAGATAGAAAAGGAATACGTTCAGTATGCCGACGACAATCGCAGTCGGTAATGCGATCCATAACTTTGCATTAGATATAGTTTCGCTCACAAATTCCCCCGATCAACCTGCCGACGGCAGTAATTCGCGACGACGCAATAATCCGGCGCTGACGAGCGTGACGATTATGCCGACAGGCAAAATCTCTATCAAAGAAAATGAAAAACGCACAAAGAAATTCTTATACAACTCCATGAACTTCTCGCCTTCGGCACGCGCCGTTTCGATCTCGGCGTCGGATGCTCCGCTGGTTTTCATCTTGTTGAGCTCATAGGTCGTGTACTTTTGTAAGAATTCGTCTCCGATCTTGGGGTAGTAGAGCTCCCAGCAAAAGGCGTAGCAGACCCCGGCGATGAGGCTGATCAGGATGCCAACTTGCAGTCCCTTTAAGAATGTTATCCTGCCGCCGTGGTTATCACGGTATGACTTGATGCCAAAAAACACCATCGAAAACGCGATGATCATTGTCGCGTAGCCAACGACTGCACCGTTATCGAAATCGATTGCTCCGGCATTTACCACCGAAACCAGGATCCACATCTGTGCTCCGGCTAAAGCGCCGGTGATGAGGCCAAATATCAGAACAATTTTTGTCATAGTCGATTGTTTCCTCCTAAATTTGCGAGGAATCTAACACGCGCAGCGAGTGGCGCGCATCGCCCAAAAGTATGAATTTCGCGGATCGAGTGTTTTTTCAGCCAAAAGTACCAGTCCTATGATTTTTTGTTCCAC
>CAZUEI010000165.1:0-5441 GCA_964618985.1 uncultured Chloracidobacterium sp. | reverse complement strand
GCGCCTTCGACCGCGTCGGCACAATTCTGCTGATCGTTGCCATACCGATGATCCTGATCGGATCGATCTTCCTCGACGAAATAAATATAAACAAATGTTAAAGCCATTATTCTTTAGTGTGATCCTGCTTGGATCAACGGCCTTTGTAAGCGCTCAGCAAACAATATTCAACGTCCCAACGACGGACGTTCTTGACCGTGGAAAGGTCTATTTCGAACTCGACGCTTCATTTAAGTCAGGCAACGACACTGCGGTCGGCAGGTTCTCCAGCTTTGTTCCCCGCATTGTTGTCGGGACCGGAGGCAATGTCGAAATTGGTTTAAATGTCACCGGCAACATTCAACCTGGTGCCGACTCGACGACGATCGTTCCAACAATTAAATGGAAATTCTATCAGGACGAGAAGAAGACCTCCGCACTCATCGCAGGCAGCAATGTCTATATTCCGGTAAAGAGTCGTTCTTACGATCTTGGCACATGGTCATACATCGCGGCTAGTAAAACGCTTGACAAGACACGCTTGACCGCCGGTGGTTATGTCGCAAGCAAGAATGTCTTTGCCCCAAACGCCGCTCGCGGCGGCGGGCAGTTTGGTGTCGAGCAGACAATTAACAATAAATTCACCCTCGCCACCGATTGGATAACCGGCAAACACGCGAACGGTTATTTCACTCCGGGAGCGATCTGTAAACCGCACCCGAAAGCGACTGCCTATTTTGGTTATTCGATCGGAAACGCGGAGGCCGCAAAAGGAAACCACTTTTTCCTTTTCGAATTCGGCTACAACTTTAATTAAGAACAATGAATACTCTTGGACAATTAAAACGCCTTATTGTCGGAAAAGCTCTGCGCACCGAACAGGCTATTCACGAACGACTCTCGAAAAAAACAGCGCTTGCTGTCTTTTCTTCCGACGCATTGTCGTCCACTGCATATGCAACTGAGGAAATTCTGCTTGTTCTTGCTGTAGCAGTTGCCGTCGGACAATCGGGAGCTTTTGAATATGTAATTCCGATCTCGATCGGGATCGCAATTCTCCTGGCTATCGTTACACTCAGTTATCGACAGACGATCCATGCGTATCCAAACGGGGGCGGCGCTTACATCGTTGCGAAAGAAAATCTGGGTACGACACCCGGCCTCGTCGCGGCAGCATCCCTGTTGATCGATTATGTTCTGACAGTTTCGGTGTCAATTGCGGCTGGCGTTGCGGCAATTACGTCGGCGGCACAGGGGACATCATTTGCGTGGATCACTGACTACAAGATATTGATAGGCGTCGCTTTTATTGTCTTGATCGCGGTTGCCAATTTACGCGGCGTGCGCGAATCGGGTTCGCTTTTTGCCCTGCCAACCTATATTTTCCTCGTTTCCTTCCTCTTCATGATCTGCTATGGCTTGGTGTTTTATTATGTTTATGGTGGTACGGTCGCGACGCCGGGCGAAAACATCAAGCTGGCAGAGGGATACATACCACAGGCACTGACCGTGTTCCTGATCCTCGGAGCATTCTCAAACGGGTGCTCGGCCTTGACGGGCGTCGAAGCGATCTCGAACGGTGTCCAGGCCTTCAAGAAGCCGGAGTCAAGCAATGCCGCGCGCACCCTCATGACGATGGCGATTCTGCTTGGCATTATGTTTCTCGGAACGAGCACATTGGCATATCTTTTCGGCGTTCACCCGCACGCAGATGAAACTGTGATCTCGCAGTTTGCGCGTTACATCTTTAGCGGGCCGATGGCATGGTTTTATTATGTGATTCAGGCCGCGACGGCCGCAATTCTAATCCTCGCAGCGAACACAGCCTTTGCCGATTTTCCTCGCCTTTCAAGCCTGCTGGCGCGCGACCGGTTCATTCCCAAGCAGTTCGGAAACCGCGGCGACAAGCTTGTTTTTTCAAATGGTATTGTCATTCTCGCACTGTTTTCGTCACTCTTAATTGTCGGTTTTGCTGGAGATACAAGCCGATTGATCCCTTTGTACGCGGTAGGCGTATTTCTGTCTTTTACGCTTTCGCAGACAGGAATGGTAAGGCATTGGCTAAAAGTTCGTCGCAGTGAAATTTTCGATGATGCCATACATCAAAGCCAGGTCGAAAGCGATACGGCTTTGCCCGATGTTCAATTGGCGATCGAGCAAAGCAACGCGCCCCGATTCGTCAGTGACGAGGTCACTGAGCGCATTCATTGGAAAAAATCACTCGCAATTAACCTGGTCGGTGCAATTGCGACTGCGATCGTCTTGACTGTTTTCGTCGCAACAAAGTTCACCCACGGCGCCTGGCTGGTCGTCGTGATGATACCGCTGTTTGTGGTAATGTTTCACGCAATACATCGGCATTATCTCGCTGTAGCTCGCCAGCTTTCGCTTGAAGCCATTGACGACACGCTCGAGCCGATCCACCATACCGTTATCGTTCCTATTTCAGGCATCCATCGCGGCGTGATCGCCGCGCTGCGTTATGCAAAGTCGATCTCACCAAATAACGTGGTCGCTGTTTACGTGGATTCGGACGAAGCTGCTGCTGAGAAACTGCGCGAGCGTTGGGAAAAATTGGACTATGGCGTGCCGCTAGAAATTATTTCGTCCCCATACCGCGAGTTGACCAGGCCGCTCTTGAGATACATAAACCGAACTTGTCATAAGAACGGCAACGATCTTGTCACTGTCGTTCTACCCGAATTCGTCCCGGCGCGCTGGTGGCAGCATCTGCTTCACAATCAAAGCTCGCTTTTGCTGAAGGGCGCGTTGCTTTTCAAAGAGAAAATCATCGTGACTAACATTCCGTATCACCTGAAGAGTTGATGCCTAAAAAAAGTTACGGCTTTGCTTTTTCACTTTTTCACTTTCGCTGTTCACTAAGCTATGATTCTGCTTGATGTTTTGTATAAAATGCGGGGCGGACAATTTGGAGACGGCTAAGTTCTGCCGCAAGTGCGGGGAAGAGGTGGGCAGCCAACCATCGGTTTTGGGAGTTCAGCCTTTTGAGATCGAAGAAGAAACGCGGGTGGCGACTCGAAGTCCAATGCCCACTCAAGGTCCAATATCCAATGTCCAAAGTCCAAGTGACGGAAATGCCGGTGTGAATGGAGAGGGCGAAAAGGAAATATTTTCGATCTCGCCGACGTTGTTATTTGTAAAGGTTGGTTATGTTGCAGCAGCGATCGGAGCTTTGCTTTTAGTCGGATTGACGAGCGCTTTTTTGTGGAATTTTGTGTCGGTCGGGGTGTCGGTTTTTATCGGCTTGGCTTTACTGCTCGTGCCTGCCTTTTACCACATCAAACAAAAACTCGTGCGTTATAAGCTTACCGAATCCACGTTGGAGATGGATTCGGGATTTATTTCCCGAACGACACGCAATGTTCCGCTGCGGAGGATACAGGATGTGACGGTTTCGGCGACGCCTTGGCAAAGGCTGTTGGGCATCGGCGATCTTATAATCGACAACGCCAGCGAAGAGGGTGGAAAGGTCGTTCTCAAAAATATCAACACGCCAAAGCGTTACGCCGAACAACTGTTGGGGCAAATGCGCCAGCTTGAAAGCTAAGGTGCGCAAACCCGCACGTAAGTAAGAGCGGAAGATTTAACGTTGAGTGTATCTCCCTTACTTACGTGCGGGCTTTTGCAGCTTTCTCTTGTTCTTCTAAGTACGGAGTTGATTCGTCTTCGTCGCTCTTGGAGTAATACTTGTAATAGCCTGAGCCGTAGTAATCGTATTCCATCGAGCCGGACTTGATGCCGTTGAGGACGACGCCGTAGATGCGGGCGCCGATGTTGTGGACGCGCTGTTTGAATTGGCGCATGAGGTGAATCGAGCTCTTGTTCGCCATCGCGACGAGCACTACGCCGTCGACAAGCGTCGAGAGGATAGACGCATCGGTAAACGAGATGGCCGGTGGCGAATCGATGATAACGTGTTTGAATTTGCCCGACAGGAATTGCAGTAGGTTGCGCATCTCGTTCGAACTGAGCAGCTCGGCCGGGTTTGGCGGTATCGGGCCGCTGGTGATGATCTTTAGCCGCGGTAGGTCTTTGTAGGTGCGAATCAGGTTCTCGGTGTCCTTGTCGCCCGAAAGATAGTTGGTCAGGCCCCTCGTATTCTCAAATCCAAAATGCGTGTGCAGACGCGGACGGCGAAGGTCGCAGTCGATGATAACCACATCGGCGTCGGATTGGGCGAGCGTGATCGCGGTGTTGATCGCGGTCGTCGTTTTGCCTTCGGAGGGCTGTGACGATGTGACGAGAATCGTTTGCGGCGGCTTGCCGGCAGACGAAAAGAGCAGCGACGTTCGCAAGTGGCGATAGGCCTCGGCCATCGGCGAATGGCGTTCTTCCATTGTGATCAGCGCATTTGGCGACAAAACACCGTTTCCGTTGGCGCCTGTCAGCAATTTTCGTTTATCCGTATTGAGGTAATGCGGTATGAGCGCAAGAGTCGGCAGTCCGAGATGCCGGCTGACGTCGTCGGAAGTCCGCACCGAATCGTCAAGATAATCCAGCAAGAACGCGAGGCCAATGCCCGCCGCAAACGACAGCAAAAGCGCGACAAGGATGTTGCGTCCACGCTGCGGGCCTATCGGCGAAGTCGGCGTGATGGCTTTGTTTTGTACCGAAATATTTGTCGGACGGCCGCTGGAAAGTGCCAATTCCTGCTCCTTTTGCCGCTGCGTATATGTGTCCAGCAAGTCGTGGTTGGATTTGATCTCGCGTTGGAGTGTCGTCAGTTTTGTTTCGGCTATGCCCTCGACGTTTGCTCTAGCAGCCGCGCTGTCAAACGCTGCAATTGAGCGCGCCAGACGCTGCTGAGAAGCATCTAATTGCGAACGAAGGCTTGCGAGAACCTCGCGCACAGCATTCTTTTCGAGATTGGTGCCTTCTGATGTTATCTTTTCTGAAACTTCCTTGTTGATCCTAACCTTTTGAACACTCAACTCCGCAATTTCGGCATCGATTTTTTTGATGCTCGGATGCTCCTCAGTGTAGGTTACCAACAGCTCCTTCCGCTTTTGCTGCTTCTCGTCAACTCTTCTCTCAATTTCCTCGTTGCGTTTTTCCAAATCGGCAATTCTGTTCAGATTCGCCGTTCTCGCATTTTGGATCGCTTTGTTCTCGCCGACGATCGCAAGAATATCTCCCTTTTCGCTCGCGCTGATAGCCGCGTTATACATAGCCTGCAGCCTTTCCACCTCAAGCTGAGCGTCATTTCTTTGCGATTGCAGGATCTTTAGATTATCTGCTCTCAGGCCGCTGCCGCCTTCCACTAAAGGTAATTCGCCAGAACGCATAGCTTCGATAAGTTCATTTTCCTGCTGGGCTATGGTGGCCTTTAATTCTTCGATCGACGCTCCGAGATCTTCATAGGCCTTTTGAGCGCCTGAGGTCTCACGGTCGGCGTCTTCCTTGATAAAAAGCTCAGCGACGCGATCGGCAGCCTTGGCGGC
>CAZUEI010000164.1:0-5459 GCA_964618985.1 uncultured Chloracidobacterium sp. | reverse complement strand
GCGGACACTCAACTGAGGAGTGAGAAATGAGAATGCTTGGAGCTTTGAAAAAACGCTGGGACACTTGGGACAGCCGGGACACGCGGGACACTTGGGACACGTGGGACACGCGGGACAGCGTTCCAGCGACGATCACCGCGTTCCAGAGCTATGTTTCATAGTAACTTTTCTATTTATTGGGGTTACGGCTCTTACAACACAATGCGGCAAATTTTTTCAAAAATCGTGGAACAAGGGCAAAAGGCAGGACTTAACCTCAATGACATGAATAGTTTACGGCGTTCCAGGCCTGTGTGGAACGGAAGTGGAACAGAAATGTGTTGGGACAGTCATGAATAGTGGAAAGTGGAAAATGGAAAGTGATAAACCGGCAAACTGACCACCGGCCACTGACTATTGGCTACTGACTACAGTATTTTGTATCATAGTTCTTAATTTTTACGCTAAGTAAATAGTTGAGGAATCGATGAGAGAATTTATTACCAATCTGGCCTTGTTCATAGTTTTTTGTGTAGCTTTTTCGTCTTTTACGGCATGTGGCGGGACGCAGGCGGACAATGCTAATTCGGCGAAGAAAGGAAATACGAAGACAAAAGACAGCGGCAAAGCGTCGGACTTTCCGCCGGTTGCCTCAGCCATTGCCGAGGGCGAGATGGTTATGCTCGATGGGACGAAGACAAAGCTTTCGGAACGCAAGGGTAAGGTCGTCATACTTAACCTGTGGGGCATTTGGTGCGGGCCTTGCCGCGAAGAGATGCCGCATCTCCAGGCAATGTATAAGCAGTATGCCGATGATGGGTTTGAGGTCCTTGGGCTAAACATTGGCGACCACGACGGCAGGCCCGAGCCTGTCGAGAACATAAAAAAATTCGCCGCAGATATGAAGATCGATTACACGCTTGTGCGTGTTGATCATCCAATAGTCAGTCAATTTTACCAGCTGACAAAACAGCAGGTTGTCCCGCAGACTTTTCTCGTCGATCGCGAAGGCCGCCTGCGTGGAGTTTTCGTCGGCGGCGGTCAGAGAAACTTTGATGCAATACGGCAATCGCTCGACAAGGTTATGAGCGAGTGACTTCGCCGATCTTTGGCTCGACCAGTATAGTTTTGAAACTGGAAAGGCTCACAAGCCCAGCCGCAGCCCGCCGTGGCTTATTGACAAATTTTTTCTGCGTGTAGTTGACGGCCGCTTTTGTCTGCTTTCGCCCGTTGCTGTAAAAGGCCGCCAATTGAGCGGCTTCGACGAGCGTTTGGTTGGGAATTTCCTTGCGGTTCGGATTCCGGATAACGACGTGCGAGCCCGGGTAATCAGCCGCGTGCATCCACAATTCGAGCGAACGAGCGACCCTAAATGTCAGGTAATCATTATCCGCCGCCTTTTTGCCGACAAGTATCTCAAAACCGTCCGACGACGTAAATCGCCTTGCGCCTTTGAATGCTGCCGCCGACTTTTTCTTTTGGCTTGCGGTTTGAGGCTTTGGCGCAGGCTCGATCAACGCAGCTAAAAACTCAGCGTCATTCGCTTCAATGGCCGCATCGATTTGATGTAAGAGATTTTCGTTGTTGTTTATTGAGGTCTCAGTTTTTACGATTCGCTCTTTGATAATTTGTTGACCATTGCGAGCCTTGGTGTATTGACGGAAATAACTCTCGGCGATCTCGCTGACCGATTTGTTTGTGTCGCCCTTGATCTCGATCATCGGCGCCGCTGGGTCGAAATAGTCGGTTACGATAACGCTGTCCGCTTTTCTTACAGCATTACCGACATTCGCCAGCAGGAGATCGCCAAACCGTTTCCACAGTTCGGGATCGCCGTGTTTATCGAGGTCGCTTTGAAGATTCGAGATAAGCTTCTGCTGCTTTGTTATTGAAGCGAGTACTTTTCGTCTCGCAGCCGCCGCTAGATGCTCAAATGCGGCGTCCGAGTCATTTTCGGTTGTTTTGAGTGACTTGGTTGCCATTTGGTCATTGTAAGCCAGGCGCGACAAAGCCCAAAGACCAGGGCTTTGGGCTTGAGGGATATTGACTACAACTAATTAGAATTCCCTGACGAGGATCGTACCCGACAATAATTCGTGAAGAGCACGTCTTTCCTCATTAAAGAAGATGGTCAAAAAACCGGCTCCGGCAAAAGCCAGCATGATGATGAACACCGAGGAATTAATAGCCGCCTGGCGAAGAGTCGGGTATTCGTTCTCAACCGCATCGACGAGTTCGAGTTGGAAAAGCCTCATGCCCATTGTCTTTCCAAAAAAACCAAGACAGGTGGTCATATACACAAACATTACAACCGACCAGGCCGCCACAAATGTCAAAACTCCCGTCGTGGTAAACCAGTTCGCGCTTGTAAACGCCAGAGGCGATAACAGGATCATGGTGGTAAATCCACCGATGATAAAGTCAAAGAGCCCGGCTCCAAACCGCATCGACATCGGAGCCAGATCCTCGATCTCATCTGTATCAAACTCCTCGGTTTGCGTGTCGTTTGTTTCGGTAATTTCCGTTTTGATCTGTATTCGGCCTAGTTCGGGAAATTCGAAAGGCAAAGAACCGCTTTCGATCTTTTTAACCTTTTCAACTTTCTCGACTTTCACGATGACCGGTTCTGCAATGACTCTTTCGGTTTGCGAAGTATGCTCGATCGGAGGCAATTTGTTGGTGTTGCGTTTTTCCAAAGTTGGCAGGCTGACCTGCGCAGATTTTGGCGGCGTATTGATCCTCGCCGGTGCTGCTGCGGCCGCGCCTAAAGTTGGCACACCAGTTGAAACCACGCCAAACGGACGCATTTGTGTTACCGACTTCTTTGGTTTGGCTGATGTTTCGTGAAATGTCTTTCGCGATTCTGCGATGCGCCGCATAGCATTTGCGACGCGCGGGTCCGAGTTCATTTCCGCGATCCCGATGTCGGCTTGCTGCACTGGAGCAGCTTTTAGCGCAGCATCTTTGCTATTTGAAAATTTATCGCCCGAATTCGATTCGGCAGCAGCTATCGTATCTACGTGGCCGCCCTTTCGCTGCTGGACAGCGTTCTGCAACTGTATTCGCCAATCGGGCAACGAGGTATTCTTGTTTTGAAATTCCACAAGTGTCTGGCTCGTTTTATGTGAAACAAGTCCGGCGGTGACACGCTTTTTAGCAGCAACCGGAGGCGTAATTGCAGGACGCGGAGCAACAGGCCGGTTTTCAAACACTGGTGCGGCGTTTGTTTTAATTCGAGGAGTTAGCCTCGTCGATATTTTAGGCCGTAGCTCTTCGCGAACAGTGTCATTCATCATTGCTCCACACGCTGGGCAAATTGATAAAGTAGGGGCTAAACTGCGGGCGCATACAGGACAATTCATATGCTTATCAGGCTGATTGAGTTGTAAATTAAGTCGTGAAAGATCAAAAGCTAAATGATCGTATCAGAAACTACTTTAAGTCGTCAACCGTAAAGCGCAGGCAAATTTAGTATTTGACTAAATTATTATTGTGGAAAAATTGTGGAAAAACCTGTGCAAAAATAATGGAGCCAACCTATTGAGTAGCGAAAATGTTAAAATCCTTGTTTGCAAGCGAATATCATGAACGAAAATATTGATAACGAAAGCAAAAATGAACCAGCATTCGACCCGCGTTTCCAAACGGAAAATCTGGCTTTTGACACAGACAAGTTGATTGCGTGCGTCGGCTGCGGCCGAATGAACCCGCCGAATCGCCTCAAATGTCTCTATTGCGGTCGCGAGCTTGAGGTCAAGATCGAAGATGCTTCTTCGATCAAGACAAATCTGCGCAAACTGGAGCTTTGGGAACGCGGTGTTAACCTTATTCTTCGTGAAAGAGACCCCGGCGTTAAGCCGAACACCGAAAGACTTGCAGCATTTTTGTCGATGGATGCTGCCGATCTGTCGATGATAATTGATGTAGGGACACCGTTACCTATTGCCCGTGTAGAAAGCGAAAAGGAAGCCGATGTATTGCTAACGGGATTGGAACAATTCGGCTTGAAATGCACGTTGGTGAAAGACGATGACCTCGCTGTCGATAAACCGCCCGTCAGGCTCAGCGGCATGGAGATCAATGATCAGCAACTAAAATTGAAGGACTTCAATACCGGAAATCTGAACGAAACTGCGATGGCTGAACTGGCTCTTATCGTGCCGGGCAGCATTACTGAGAGCAGAGTTGATTCGCTCGAAAAGAAGGGCCTTCGCAAAAAAGCGCAGTTAATAGAGGAGTCTGCGACCGCCACAGACGAGGCGATCCTTGATATATATGTTCGACACGACCCAACAGGCTTTCGCGTGCGTCTGGCTGGATTTGATTTTTCTTGTCTGGGCGACGACAAAGGGCTGCTCGCAGGAGAAAATCTGCCGCGATTGATCGCACTGTTAAAAGATCGTGCCCCAAATGCAAAACTCGTAAATAATTACGCTGCTGTCAGACAAGCGCTTGGCCGAGTTTGGGATGTCGAATATCACAAAGACTCGAAAGGTGTTCAGCATTCCGGATTTGGCAAAGCTCAGATGGGCGCAATTTCCTCAACAAACAATCTAAACCAATTTACAAAATATTCGAGACTGCAATGGCATTTGTTATGAAGAAAAAATTCGGCAATTCCGGTTCAAAGTTGCAGAACCAAAGACCAAATGCCAAGGACCAAAGACCAAAAGATCAATCCACACTGATCTTTGGCGTGCTCCCCGTGCTCGAAGCCCTTCGCGCCGACACCCGGCGAATCGACAAAGTGCTGATCGCCGATGGAGCTAAGGAACACCGGCTTTCGGAGATCATTGATCTGTGCCGTGAGAATTCGATCGCGTGGAATCGTGTTCCGCGAGATACTTTTGCAAAACATCTCAAGCAGGGTGTAAATCATCAGGGGGTGCTGGCGTTTACAGCTGCGTCAGATTACGTTGACACGGATGAGATATTGGAAAATGCAGGTGAAACGCCGCTGATATTGATTCTCGACGGCGTCGAAGACCCGCGAAATCTCGGTGCAATTCTGAGAGTCGCGGAATGCGCGGCTATTGACGGCATAGTCATCCCGGAACGCCGAGCCGTCGGCCTGACCGACACTGTTGCCAAATCATCGGCGGGTGCGATCGAATATGTAAAGGTCGCCAAAACCGTGAATCTGAATCGCTTTATCGAGAAATTGAAGGAGCAAAACATCTGGGTCGTCGGAACGAGTGTTGACGCCAAGATGGAATATTCCGACTGGGATTGGACACGTCCGAGCGCCTTAGTTCTAGGCGGCGAGGGTAGCGGACTTCATAGGCTTGTCGCCGAGAACTGCGACGTCTTGGTAAAAATCCCGATGTATGGAAAAATAGATTCCTTGAACGTATCGGTCGCAGCCGGCGTAATACTTTTTGAAGCGAGGCGACAGCGAGCAAAGGACAAATAAAGAATATGTTTTGCCCAAAATGCGGTGGACAAAATCCTGATAACGGTAAATTCTGCAGAAGCTGCGG
>CAZUEI010000163.1:0-5464 GCA_964618985.1 uncultured Chloracidobacterium sp. | reverse complement strand
TGTGCTTCGTCATCATTAACGATCCTTTCCAGCGTGCTTCGATCGACCGCGTAAACGAGTTTTTCGCTAAAATCTTCGCCGTTGCTCGTCGATGTCCGTTTCGCCTTGCCGATAATGATGTCCTTACCACTACCAGTTATGATCAGATTATTTCGTTCCAGAAACCGCCATTTTTTTGAGATCGAGTGCACGCTAAAAACGTAGGTGCCTTTTCGTCTATTTTGTGCGTCCTGTTTGTAATAGTAGGAAATGTCAATCGACGTTTTGTATGGCGCTGATTTATCTATTTCGGTCACACCAAGATACGATGTGCCGAGGTAGCCGTTTCCGGTTTCGGGATCATAGCCGTTCGCAAGAGCTCCGACGTTTCCCAGTGAGGGGTTTGCCCGCGACGGTTTCTGAGAGGTGCGACTGGGAGCGCGGTTGATAAAGGTACTTGCGTTGGATGTGTAGCGTTCTTTCAGCCATCCATAATTCTTTTTCTCATCCTGGCGCTCCCACGATGGTTTGAGTGCCTGAATCGACCAAACGCCGATTTTTTCCTGTTTCGCGGCGGCCTCGGTCGCTGCATAAATTTCGTATTCAGTCTTTTCCTGTCCAGATGAGTCAATTGGCTTGTGCCATGCGGCGCCGTCGCGCAGCAACTGCTGGCTAATGTCGATGTTTTTTATCATCAAACGTCCGATCGCACGGTCTTTAAGTAACGTCTTTGCGCGATACTCGACAGACTTGCCGACAACAAGCTGCCGCAGATGTTGTTTGACTGTGTCATAAAGATGCTGGCCCGGTTCAGGTACGTCAATGTATTGCAGCTCGACTTTGACTTTGGCGCCCGGGATCGCGACGAGAACCGTTTTCCCATCGATCACATCGACGACCTCGCCGGGAATAGTTAACTGAGCTGAGGCCGAAGCGGCGAACATCAAGATCGCTAATAATGTAAAAACGGTTAAACTGGTTGCTCTGAACATATTCATTCTCCTCACCTTACATCAAGATCGTACTCGCGCAACCGGCGGTAAAGCGTCGATGGCGAGATGCCGAGCAACTCGGCTGTTTTGCCGCGATGCCAGCCGGTTTTTTCGAGGGCGCCGATTATCTGCTGGCGTTCGGAATCGCGAAGATTTGTCGGCGATGCGTTTTGGAATGAACTCACACTGCCGTTCTGTGGCGCACCATAGCTGACCGAGACATTGCGAGTTTCGGTGCGAAATGCGATCTCGGGAGGCAGCTCTCGTGGTGTTATTAGTTCGTTGTCACAAAGCAGCAATGCGCGTTCAAGACAATTGCGAAGCTGGCGGACGTTGCCCGACCAATCGAACGCAGTCAGGGCCTCGATCGTCGCGGGCGACATTTCAGGGGAATTATTGCCGGCGAGCTTATAGAGCAGATGGCGCGCAAGCGGCTCAATATCTTCGCGGCGTTCGCGCAGCGGAGCGATATTTATCTCAAAACTGTTGATGCGATACATCAGGTCAGCGCGGAATATGCCATCGGCAATAGCCTGATCTTTATCACGATTGGTCGCCGCGAGCACACGCACGTCGATCTCTACTTTTTTCACGCCACCGACGCGGAAAAATGAACGCGTTTCTAGAGCGCGAAGCAGTTTCGATTGAAGCTGCATCGGCATTTCCATAACTTCGTCGAGAAACAGAGTGCCGCCGTCGGCAATCTCAAAAAGTCCAAGCTTGCGTGCCTTCGCTCCTGAAAAGGCACCGGCCTCGTGGCCGAAAAGTTCGCTTTCAAGCAGCGTGTCCTGCAATGCCGCACAGTTGAGATCGATGAACGGCTTTTCGCTGCGGCGGCTCATCTTGTGTATCGCTTGGGCGATCAATTCCTTTCCGACGCCCGATTCGCCAGTGATCATCACGGAAGTTTCGGACGGAGCGACGCGCTGAACCAATCTGAGAGCTTCTTTCATCTGCCGCGATTCAGCGATGATGTCTGGAAGGCTGTGATGCGTCCGTGCGAGTTGCGCCCGTAGCCGTTGGTTATCGACCTTTAGCTGCTGCTTTTCTGCAGCCGCCGTCACTAAAGCAGAAAGTTCGCCGATCCTGTAAGGCTTGGTCAGATAGTCATACGCGCCGAGTTTCATCGCTTCGATGGCGCTCTCCACCGTCGCTTGTCCAGTCAACATTATGACCTCGGGCGGGTTTTGGCTTTTTTCGCGAGTTCGACGCAGTAGAGCCATGCCGTCTAGCCGAGGCATATTGATGTCGCACAGCAGCACATCGAAATCCTGCTCCTCGAGCATTTCCCAAGCAGCTTCTCCATCCTCGGCGCACTCGACATCGTGGCCCTGGCGGGTCATTTCTTTTTGAACCACCAGTCTTAAGTTTTTTTCGTCGTCAACTACAAGTAGTTTTGCCATTTTTTGTAAAGGTAGGAGCTGAGAGAAAGAGAGTGATCATTGAATTGTTATTCTTCACTCGCGACGGGGAGATATATCGAAAAGGTCGTGCCTTTGCCAACGTTCGAGCGAACGCTCAGCCGGCCGCCGTGCTCGGAGATAATGCCATAACAAACGGCGAGGCCGAGACCCGTTCCTTTGCCGATTTCTTTGGTCGTAAAGAACGGCTCGAATATTTTAGACATATTCTCTTGCGGAATTCCTACGCCGCTATCCTCGACATCTATGCAGACACGATTGCCTTTTGGAAACAAGCGGAATGCAAGTTTGCCGCTGTCCGGCATTGCGTCGATGGCGTTTGTCGCAAGGGCTATCACTGCCTGCTGAATTTGGCCGCCATCGGCGTTCACTTGCGGCAGATCAGGAGCGACATCGACCGTTATCGAAATTTGATTGCTCCGTTTCTGGTGAGAGATCAGGTTTGCGGCAGAACGAACGATCTCACCAATGTCGGTCGGGACCCTCTCGCCGGTCCTGACTCGGCTGAAATCGAGCAAGCCTGTTGTGATGCTCTTGCAGCGAAATGCTTCGCTTTTTATCAAACCAAGATATTCCGAAAGATCGTCGGCCGAATCGGACATCTCGAACGCGCCTTCGTCGATCCGTTGTTCAAGCGCTTCGGCACAGGCGGCGATCGTCGCAAGCGGGTTGTTGATCTCGTGCACGACGCCGGCAGCAAGGCGGCCGACTGCGGCCAGTTTTTCAGCTCGATTAACTGCGTGAATTGCCTCCACACGTGCTGTTATATCCTCGCCGACGGTTATCACATGCGTGACTTCGTCGGACTCGGAGTTTTTCATCGGCACTTTGCTTACCATCCAATGCTTTGAGGAGCCGTCATCGGCGGCTGTCTGCTGCTCGATACGCTCAATGTTGCCGGTGCGAAACGCACGTTCAAATTCCTGCCGCAGACGCCCCTGCGGATATTTTTCGAGGACGCTAAACACATCTCGCCCGATAGCCACGTCACGCGGCAGCCCGAGAACGCCGATCTCGCGGTGCCGGTTCCAGGTGACGATGCGGTAATCGCGGTCAACGACGTAGAGCGAAACAGGAAGCGCGTCGAGGATGGCCTCGGTAAATTTGCGGTGCTCTTCGCGGGCCTCGTGGATCGAGGTGTTCAGTGCCGCGCCGTAATGTGCTGACAGATTTATGGACATCGCCGCCATTTGTGTCGCAGCGTCGATAAGACGGGATGTGTGCTCGGTCAATTCGCTCTCGTTGCCGAAACCAGCGACGAGCGCTCCGCGTATTTCACCGTTTATGTGTAGCGGAGATATGTATTCGATCACATGCTCGTCGCCGATAAGGAATTCATCTTTGGCAGTTTCGGAATACGCGATCTGCGGCGGCATGAAATTGAGCCATTTCTCAAATCGCGCGCGATCAAGAAATTCCGAAGTGATCTCGCCGTTCGCATTGTATGCACAGCTAATTAATCCAATGTTTTCAAGTTCGGCGACAAACATGCAAACCTCGGCATCGACCACGTTTTGAATAGCCTCGGCCACCCGCTCGGCAACTTTTTTCGGATGCACGGTAAAGAGCAGGCTTCGCCCCAGCTCGGAAATGAACTTGAGGTCATTTGTGTTGTCTGCCGCTTGTCCTATCGTAGAGATAGGCCTTGCGTCCTTTTTCGGCGGCGAAGAATTGAGCATTTTGTTGACACGCAGCCGGAGGTGAATCGGTGCTGGATGGTCTCGGGAAACAGGAGATTTATCGAAACGGGAGTAAGAGAAACCTCCTTTTCAATTAAAAACGATTTTAAACATCTTGTCAACACATTTAACACTCGGTGATGACCGTTGACAGCCAGATTTTTTGGGATAAAAATGGAATTGAGGCAAAAGTTTGGAAGCAGGAAGCATCAATTTAAGAATGATCGTGAGGACGACGCTGGTAACCGCTCTTTTTCTGGTGTTTTCGGCGGGTTTGCACGCCCAGGAGATCGTGGACAAATCGGTCGCCGTGGTAAGCGACAGCGCGAGGTTTGAGCTTATAACGTATTCCGATCTGTTGTGGCAATTAGCTTTACAGCCGAACACGCCACTTTCTCCACCCGCGTCGGAGGACCTCAATCAGGCGCTGCAGCTCCTGATAAATCAACGCCTTTTCGCCCTCGAAGCCAAACGGCTGCCCCGAGTCGAGCCAACAGAGGCCGAGATAAACCAGAAGATCAGCGATATTGTCTCGTTTTTTCCGTCGCCGGCGGTTTTCGAAGCTCGTCTGAAGACAGTCGGGTTCGATTCCGTCCGCGACCCTGCTTTCCAACGGATCATCGCGGAACGCGTCGCGATCGATAAATACGTTGATTTTCGATTCGGCTCCTTTATCGTCGTAACGGCCGACGAAGAGGCTAATTATTATCGCGACGTTTTTGTGCCCAACTTTCGCCGCAGATCGCCGGGCCGGCTCGTGCCCGCCCTCGACGAAGTGCGAAAGGAGATCCACCAAGCCCTCGACCAACAAAAAACGGCCGCCGGGATCGAGAGGTTTCTGGATGAGGCTAAACGCCGGGTGGAGATCGAGATACTAATCGAAGTTTAACTGTCAATGGAAGCTAAACCGCCAACGCTCCATCTTGACCAATCGGCCTCAGAGATTTATCATCATAAATTCGCATGCCGGGGTGGCGAAATTGGTATACGCACTAGACTCAAAATCTAGCGGGATTCACTTCCCATGTCGGTTCGACTCCGACCCTCGGTACCATCTGAATCAGTGAAAAGTGGAGAGTGGAAAGTTAAGATTTCGGATCATTTTTCACTTTCAACTTTCCACTTTTTGTGAGACACTACTCTCACTGGGGGTGATATTATGATAAATAATTCAACAGAGGTAGTTACACTTTAGACGGGTCAGATTTGATCCGGAAGTAACAGGCGGCACGTTTTTCGGAGCGTGCCGTTTTATTTTTCCGGCCGGATAATTCACCTGTCCAAATCGGATCTCACCTGACCAAATCGAGTTTCGCCTGTCCAAAATGGGTGTTGGCCTGTCCCACGGCATGCTTTTCCTGACCAAATTTCACGCGTCCCAAACGGATCTGAT
>CAZUEI010000162.1:0-5483 GCA_964618985.1 uncultured Chloracidobacterium sp. | reverse complement strand
CCAAATTTGAATTCATGGCTTCCGGTATTAAAGGTCATGCTGTTCATTACCTGATAACGCTTATCATCTTGCGTCGTCGGCAGGAATGTTCGGCTTCCAAGTTCTCCGATGCTGCTGGTTATGCTGACCTGTTCGGTGTTTGCCAGACGCGGACGTTCCTCTTTTGCCCATTGAAAACGGAAATCGTTCGAGAAACGTGACGAAAGGTTGCTGACCAGCCCTGCAACGACAATATTATTTTTGTCGTTCTCGGTCCCGTTGGTGCCGAGCGAACGGTTCGTGGTCGGATCGAGTGCGGTTTCACCGGTCGAAACGCCATTCAATGCTTCGTTTTTGCTGTAATTATAACGAACGTAGGCGCGATTAGCGTCATTGATGTCAAAGTCGATCCTGCCAAAAAACGACCTGGCGTCATTTGTCTGATCAAATTCTGCCTGCTCGCTTCTATATGTGTTAAACGGCTCCGTTTGAACGGCGGTTGGAGTAAAGCCGACAAGGGTCGTATGCGTGACCGCTCGGCGGACCGAGAGTTTTTGCTCTTCATACGCCGTAAAGAAAAACACCCTGTCTTTAGCAAGCGGGCCGCCGACCGAACCGCCGTATTGTGTTTGGGTCGGAGCAATGATCAGAGGGATATTAAGAGCATTGAGTTTCTGCTCGCGCAAAGCGTCAGTAAACTCATTGCCCAATGCAAGGTCTTCCGGCCTCCACAGAAGAAAAGCAGAACCGTGAAAATCATTTGAGCCCGATTTTGTAGAAACGTTTACGACACCACCGGAGCTGCGGCCGAATTCAGCCGAGTAGCCCGACGCGACTATCTGAAATTCACCGATAGCTTCCAAAGGCAGCGTAAATGCCGAATTTGACCTTTCGCCGCCGCGAATGCCGCCAAAAAACGGCTGGTTGTAATCAACGCCGTCTACTGTGACGTTTGAATTGATGCCGCGCTGTCCCGAAAGCGAGATCTGGCCGCGTGACGGCTCAACCAGCGCAGTCGGCGACCCGCCTACGAGGTCCTGAAACCGTCGCCCGTTGAGAGGCAGGGTTTGTATGGCTGTCGCATTCTGAATGGCATCGAAAGTACTTGACGTTGCCTGAATGCCTTCGGCCGTGACCTGAACCACAGCCGAGACTGCTCCGGCTGCGAGAGTAACATTGGCATCGGTCGTACGGCCAACCTGCACATCGACGCTCAGTGTGGAATCACCAAACGAAGCTGCGGTTGTCTTGACCGTGTATGTGCCGGGCTGAAGCAGAACAAAGCTGTATAGACCGTCATCGCCGGTCGTCACGGTTTGCGATGAATTGGTGGCTTTGCTGGTAAGGGTTACGGTCGCGCCGCGAACGACAGCTCCTGTTGAATCGGTAACGGCACCGGCAATGGAACCGGTGGCCTGTGCAAACAGACTGCCCGCAAATGCAAAAACAGAGAGCAGAACCGCTAGTGAAAATCTAATTGAAATTTTTCCAGTCATTTGTTTTTTTGACCTCATTTTGTTGAATTTTGCATAAATTACCTGCTTTTATCACACGCAGGTTTTAGTTTTTTGGATTTTTATTGGTTTTTTTGAACTTTACGCTAAAAAGATATGCTTTCTTTTCCCGAAAAGCAAGGCTGTTCGCTGTCAATTTTGCACGCCAAAGTCGATAAATGCCTGTATTTTTAAGCCGCCGGAATATTTGGCCGTTTATTGCTGCGTCGATATGAGATTAAGCCAATCGCGTTCTAGATTACTAAGGCAAATTCAGTTCCGCAAAGCAGATCGAGTGCAACCTTTTTATGAATGGCGGCGTTTAATGAAAATATGCTTTGTATCGCATGATCGCGAAAAAAGCGTGTTATTTGAGAAATCGCGATCAATTTAGTCAATTTTCTCAACAGTTTAAATTGATACTTGACTTTTTTGTAAAACTAAACTAAATTGGTCAGACATTTTTATCGAACAGGACAACGTCGATGAAAAATGTAGCTAGAGTAAATGAAAAAGGGGGAAAAATGGCACAAGTAGGATACGCTACATCATCATACAAAACGCCATTGCATCATCGCATCACGGCAAGCATGCCGATTCAGGCGAGCTGGATTGACTCAGAAACAGGTGAACGGGTGAAAGTCGAAGGTTTAACCGAAAATGTTGGCGAAAACAGCGCTTTGGTAAATCTCGAGACCTTGCCGCCGGTTGGTTCCGAGGTCCGATTGAAAATATTGGAAGAAGGAAAATCGATCATTGAGGTCACAACCCAGGTCATACGAGTCGAGCGTGATCCGAGTAAGCCGATGGCCGCGCTTTCCATTTTGCAAAATTTGAAAAAATGGAACTCGACGGCGATCACAGCGGCTCAAAAGTGGGTGACGAGGCATTGGCAGCTTAATTACGAAGAAGAATGGGCTAATTAAATAACTCTTCATTCGTCATAATAAAAAAGCGGGAAGGTCCTAAGGACCTTCCCGCTTTTCATTTGCTAAATGCTCGTACGAATTAGTTCGACGATGCACACGGATTGGAACTGGTCGAAATAACGCGTGCGCACGGTGACGGCGTCGTAGAACGCGGTCCCTGCACGAGGAGGTTGATCGGTGCTCCGCCCTTTAAGAAGCCGACCGTGCCGTACATAGTTGCCGGCGGCTGATTGGCGTCAAAACGGAAGTTATACATCGTTCCCCAGCGGATCGCGTTCGCGTTCGGGTTTTGAGCAAACGATTCCGTATTCCACAGCATTGCCGTCGCCGACTGCGTCTGTGTCCAGGCAGCGTTGCTAAAACCGGCACTGTTCACCGTTCCGTCCTGATCCCATGCCGGATGCTGCGGAGGCATCTGGAATCCAACGTTGGTCAAGGTCACGCCGGTTCCGATAGGCACTCTGAATGATGCGATGCCGCGGTCGAGGTTCATGTTATAGATCGCATATTCATAATGCCATACGCCGGGTGAAGGATTGGTCACTTTATAAGCAAGTATTCCAATTCCATCCATGCCGCGTTCGGGTTCGATCGTGACACGCGTCGCTCCGGTCCACGCTTCAATGGCCGGTTTGGTGCGAACGGTCGATCCGGCTGCCGTAAAGCTGAACGGGCTTCCTGTTCCGCTAACGGTGTATTGTCGGTACGAGACGTTGTTATACATGTTGCACTGTCCGGGATTTGACTGGCACCATGCATATTCATGAGGCGTGACATACTGGGCTTCCGCATAATATGTTGCGCCCGCATTGAGCGAAGTGTTCAAATCGGCGATCTCGGTGAGTATCCTATGCGAAGGGCCGGTGTGTGTATGCGTGCCGTGGCTGTTATTCGGCGTCGCGCCGTCATTTCGGGGGTAAAAACCGGTAAACGGATTTACCCAGGCACGCGAACCAAGATTCGGACCCGAATTTAAGCCGGCGCCGTAAGGATCCGAACATCCAGAGCCGAGTCGGCTGCCGCCGACACCGTTGCAGCCGAGGCCGCAAATGTTGTTTGTCAATGCCGTGAAAGCATGCTTCATGCTCGACTGCCCGATCTGTACCATGCGGTCTTGGTTTGCGCTCATCCTGTAGAGATTTTGCGGGATAACTGGGTGGTCGTTGGCAGGGTTCGCAAACCAGTTCAGATCGATCGTGCCAAAATTGCACGAATCTGTTCCAACCGCCAGACCGACCTGTGTTCCACTGGAACTACCGAATTGAGCCAGTCCCGACAGGTCGCCTACGACCACATCGGGGCCGGGAATGGTTCCGGTCTCGCCGCGATTCATCGGCGGCAGGACGTTCGCCGTTACTTCGCCGTTATCAACCTGGGCCATTTCAATCGTACGCATGTTTGTGTTGACAGAAAGAGCTCCAACGATCGTGCCGGCGTCGGACGGCCGCCCTAATGCTGCGGCAAACTCCGGCGAGATCAAAAGCCTTCCATCCTGGATGCCAAACACACGCTGGTTCGCATCGAATGTGAACTGCTGTCCCTCAATGTTGAAGAAAGTAAAGCCCGTGTTCTTGTCGCGAACGGCCATCTCATACTGTCCGCCCCAAGGCAGGCTCTCGATAATAAGTTGGCGATATGAGGCTCGCAGCGAAGCGGGCACTGCTGCGTTATTCCGAGGCATTATTTCCATCGAGCTCGGAACCGGGCCGCGAAGCTCTCCGTTTAGAACGAGGATCGAAAAGAATGTGTCCTCGACTGCCGAGAAAGTAAGAGTCGTCTTTCGGGCTGAGGCACCGGCTCCGTTCAGCCGGTTCAGATCGACTTCCATCGTGACATTTCCATTAGCCACGATCATCTTTTCAAATGTTCCGGTATCTGCGGCCCCCCCAGTAAGATCCTGTGAAGAGGCCTGTGAGGAAAGGCCAAAAACAACACCGATCAATAAACAAAATACCAACGCCGACGAAACGATATGAAATCGGCCGTCCTGCAATTTCTTATTCATTAAATTTACTCCTTTTAGATTTTATCGTCAGTCTGTAAGCGTTGCTTCTGTATGACCAACTATTTTTTCGTTTGAGAACACCCTAATTTATATCAAACTGCGAAAAAAGTCAACCCAAAATAGCGGATTTACAACTGGTGATCCGAGCCCATAAACAACGCTTTAACGCTCTATCGTAACCCGCAATATTATTATAAAAAACCTATTATTTATGATTTAATCAGTAAGGTGTTAACGACTTTGTTTTATGAAAAGCGGCTGCGAAAGCAAAGAAATTAAAAAAACGCGGCGGGTAGAGCTGCCAGTTCTCGCAAATTCGCCTGTTCCGGAGGCCGGGGGCATTAGCCATTCTCGCACCAGTATTTGGCGCGCAGCTTCTCTCATTATTCTTACGGTGCTGATGATCGTTCACTATGTTCAATGGCGGGTCATGGGCAGCACGGTCTCGCCGATCGAGCCTTCGGAGTCAATGTACACGCTCCAAAATGGCGCGATCAACGCAGGATTTATCTTTTTCACTTTGGCGATCCTGGCGACCCTGATCTTTGGGCGATATGTCTGCGGCTGGGGTTGCCACATTGTCGCACTTCAGGATTTCTGCGCATGGCTGCTGAACAAATTTGGCCTCAAACCGAGGCAGTTTCGCTCGCGGCTGCTGATTTATGTCCCGTTGATCACGGCGTTGTATATGTTCGTGTGGCCAACATTCGTCCGTTTTTTGTATAAGCCGGAGACCGAGCCGCTTTTTCCGCAATTTACGAACCATCTGATCACTACAGAATTTTGGGCGACATTTCCTCCGTTCTTCGTTGCCGTGCCGTTCCTTTTCATCTGCGGTTTTATGACCGTCTATTTTTTGGGATCAAAGGGTTTCTGCACCTACGCCTGTCCTTACGGCGGTTTTTTCGTTCTCGCCGACAAGGTCGCTCCCGGCAAGATCCGCGTCACCGACGCCTGCAATCAATGCGGGCATTGCACGATCACCTGCATGGCCAATGTTAAGGTAGCCGCCGAGGTGAGAGATTACGGCATGGTCATCGATCCGGGCTGCATGAAGCACATGGACTGCATCAGCGT
>CAZUEI010000161.1:0-5493 GCA_964618985.1 uncultured Chloracidobacterium sp. | reverse complement strand
TATTCTCGACCGCTGAGGAAGGCTTCAAGTCCGTGCCCGAACAGGCGGAATTGAATTTCAGTCCGAACGCCAAATACATCCATTACACGTCAAACGAAACCATCGAAGGCGTCGAGTTCAAATACGAACTCGACGGCAGCGGCATTCCCGTAGTCTGTGACGCTTCGTCGAATATTTTGTCAAAACCGCTCGACATCGAAAAATACGCTTTGATCTATGCCGGTGCCCAGAAAAATATTGGCCCGAGCGGTGTAACAGTAGTAATTATCCGCGACGACCTTTTGGCCGTTGTGCCTGAAAATCAACACTCGATCCTCGATTATCGTCTGATCGCAGAGAACGATTCGATGCTCAACACACCGAACACTTGGGGCATTTACCTTATCAGCCTTGTCTGCGAATGGCTTCGCGAACAGGGCGGCCTAGCGGCGATGGAAGTTAAAAACGAAGAAAAAGCCGCGATCCTCTATGATGCGATCGACGCCAGCGACGGTTATTACACCGGACACGCCGTTCGTGATGCTCGTTCACTAATGAACGTGACATTTCGCCTGCCGTCCGAGGAACTCGAAAAGCAATTCTGCTCCGAGGCAACCGCCATCGGCCTCGACGGCCTCAAAGGCCACCGTTCGGTCGGCGGCATCAGGGCATCGATCTACAACGCATTTCCAAAAGAAGGCGTTACGGCGCTTGTCGATTTCATGCAGGATTTTGCCCGCAAAAACGGCTAGTCAATACTGCCTAAAATTTCAAACAGTTCTTTCTCGTCGCGTTCAGAAACAGTCCGCAGATCTATCATCACACGGTCATCGACGATCCGGGTGATAACCGGTGGATCTGCATTTCTTAGCAACTGTTCGAGCCTCGGCGCTTTCATTTTCTGATGCGATATTGCAAGCAGCTTTGTTTCGAGCTGCACAGCCGGAGCAGCGCCGCCGCCTGTGGCGGATTCTCCATCTGAAATCTCAAATCTCAAATTTGAAATTCCACCAAGTTTTTCTTCAAGCCGCTTTACAAATCGCCCCACTCGTTCCGCAATCTCAGTTTTGCTCATCGACAACATTCGCAGTACTGGAATTTCGTTCGATGCTTCGTCTCGACGATATGGATCGAGTGTCGCTTCGAGAGCGGCGTATGCAAGTTTATCGACCCGCAACGCCCGGTAAAGCGGATGCTTTCGCAGGCGTTCGACAAACTCGCTCTTTCCGGCGATAATGCCAGCCTGCGGGCCGCCAAGCAGTTTGTCTCCGCTAAAGGTGACAATGTCGGCTCCGTCTGCGATCGACTTGCTTACAACAGGCTCGTCACCAAGACCGAGGTTGCTCAGGTCTATTAACGCTCCCGAGCCGATGTCTTCGTAAAGCAAAAGATCATGCTTGTGAGCGAGTTCGGCAAGTTCGACCACTGATGGCGTTGCTGTAAATCCGACGATCCTGTAATTCGATGGATGGACCCGCAAGATCAGCCGCGTTTTGTCGTTTATCGCCTTTTCATAATCCGCGAGTTTTGTCCTATTCGTTGTTCCGACCTCGTGCAGCTTGGCTCTTGATTGTTTCAAAACGTCGGGCACGCGAAAATCGCCGCCGATCTCTACAAGCTCGCCGCGCGAAATGACAACCTCGCCACCGGAAGCAAAAACCGTCAGCACAAAAAACGCCGCCGCCGCGCAGTTATTAACGATCAAAACGTCTTCGGCACCGGTCAATTCAGCAAGCAGAGTTTCTGCCCGCCGCCCGCGACGCCCGCGCTTTCCGGTCAAAAGGTCATATTCGAGTGTGCAATAACCCACAGCCTCTTCGGCAATAGCGCGTCGTGCATTCTCAGACAAAGGCGCGCGGCCAAGATTTGTGTGTATCACGACGCCGGTCGCGTTAATGACACGCTTGACGCCGCTCATTCGTTCAGCGCGCCAAGCATTTGCTAAATGGTTTTCCGACAAAGCCAAGAGGCTTTGCTTTGTCTGTTCTTTACCCGCGGATTTTCCGATCTGCTGTCTAAGCTCGTCGATAACTTGCCGGCAAAGCGAGGATAAATGACGCTCACCAGCCACCACCACGATATCTTGCGCAGTCTTAGAACGCAGCAATTCATCAACGGACGGCAAATTGCGAAGAACCGAATTGGACGATTGGGCCTTGACCGATGACATAAAAATATCTTACCCGAAAATCAACTAAAACGTGGAAATAGACACTTGTTAACGGTTTATTTTAAATAGGCCATATCCGCGCCTGTTCTCACACCCACTCAGTCAAAATGGCGATCATCGGCAACAAATTATACAGAAATGTTCAATCCAAACAGGAAGAAATGGCTGAGATAGATCAGCAGCTTTCTCGGTTGGAAGACGATATCCGCAAGTTAAAAATAGACTTTGATATCTTCTTCAACGGAGCCTCAAAACGCCCGCCGCTCGAAGCAAGAGCAAGGCTCGATGCCTACATCAAACGCGTCGCCGACAATCGCAACCTGACTTACGCTCAACGATATTATTTCAACACGCTAGTGGCGCGCTTCACCTCATACCGCGAGCTTTGGCGTCGAACCCTAAAGATCAGGGGCGGCGAACTCGGCTAACCCTTTATTCCTACTTCTCCGGTTCCCTTAACTACTTCCCCGATTTGAAAAATATCGGGGATTTTAGCTTGGACGCTTTTAGCATCATTTGGCTCGCAGATCACTATCATTCCAATCCCCATATTAAACGTCCGGAACATTTCATGATCCGAAACATTTCCCAGCCGCTGCATGAGGCCGAAGATAGGTAATTCAGGCCACGTGCCGCGTTTGATCTCGACCGAGACACCTTCGGGTAGGATGCGCGGGATGTTTTCGAGAAAGCCGCCGCCGGTGATGTGCGCTAGGCCTTTTATAATGCCTTTGTCTAGCAATGGGCCGATTTGGGGTAGGAAGCTTTGGTGCGTTGCGAGCAAAACTTCGCCGAGTGTTGTTCCGAGTTCGTCGATATGGGAATCGACAGAATAACCGCCAACCTCGAAAAAAAGTTTGCGGGCTAGCGAATAGCCGTTTGTCTGCAAACCGTTTGACGGCAGGCCCAGAACAATATCGCCCGGCACGATCGACTTGCCGTCGATAACTTTTGCCTTATCGACAACGCCGACGATAAAACCGGCCAGATCGTATTCACCGGGGGGATAAAAGTCCGGCATTTCGGCAGTTTCACCGCCGAGCAGGACACAGCCGTTCTCTCGGCAGGCACGTGCCATGCCTTCGACGACTGAGGCTGTGGTATCGGGTTCGAGTTTGCCGGTCGCGAAGTAATCGAGAAAAAACAGCGGCCGTGCACCCTGAACCAAAATGTCGTTTACGCAGTGATTTACAAGATCGGCTCCGACCGTGTTGTGAATTCCTGTCTCAAATGCAATCTTGAGCTTTGTCCCCACGCCGTCAGCCGAAGCGACCAATATCGGCTCCGACATCTCGGGAAACGCTCCGGCAAACATTCCGCCAAAGCTGCCGATCTCGGTCAGCGTTCGCTCATTTAATGTGCTCCGCGCGTGTTCACGGATTTTGGCAACCGCAAGATTTGCATTATCGATCGAAACGCCAGCATCTGCGTATGAAAATGAGCTGCTCATAAAGAAAAAAGGGAATTATATCGCTTTCGCCATAGAATTTCATTGACCGCACATACTTTGACGGTTTAGCATCGTATTTGGGCAGGTTGCCAGATCTGCTTCATTGACAGCCGGCTTGTCCAACTTAATATCGTCCCAAGCAATACTATGAGCTTCACATTAACCGATCTCGGCAGCGAAAGTTTTGAATTCAACGCAAACGTCTGGAACTGGAAGGCCGCTCTCGAACTGATCCGGAGCCTCGATATCTTAAGCGAAGGCGCGTTGCGGCAGATGAACTACAACGCGACCGGCGTGAAAATATCAATGATGGACGCACGCGAGATCGGTTCGCGCATTCAAAAGGAATTTTTGCCCAGACTCGCGCCGAACAAGCGTATTTACGCCGACCTGACTATTACTGACGAGCCTGACGATATGACCCTCCACCGCGATAACGATGAGCAATGGAAAAATTACAGCGTCGGCTATGATTGGTTGAAGGATTTTACGGAATTCTGCCTCAAATCAAAGGGTTTTCAGATCTATTGATCGAATAGTTTCAAACCGGAATTTTGGGTTGCAGCGAGTTTCGTCAGGAACTCGTCACGACCGATCTCTTTTGCGCCTAGTGTTTTAAAATGAGGCGTCATCACCTGTGAGTCAAGCCATGTCGAGCCACGCGATATCAGATGATCGATCAGGAATAGAAGCGCCAGTTTCGAAGCGTTCGGCACCTTGTAAAACATACTCTCGCCGCAGAAAACTCCGTCGGCATCCACGCCGTAAAGGCCTCCGACAAGATCGCCGTCAGCACTCCACACTTCGACGCTGTGAGCCATACCTTCGTCGTGGAGTTTGGTAAATACTAGTTCAAACTCATCTGTGATCCAGGTGCCTCGCTGCCCTGGCCGATGAGCGAGCGAACACTCGTGGATCACTCCGCGAAAATCCTTGTCGATCGTAAAGATCAGATCATTTTTTCGGCGTTCTTTTTCCAGACTGCGCGGGACATTGAGATCAGAGAATTCCAGTATCGCCCGTCGTTCCGGACAATGCCACGGCAGAGGAACACCCTCGGTGTACCAAGGGAAAATGCCTTTCAGATAAGCCTCGCGCACATTCTCGACCGTCAACTCGGTGCCAAACGAGACAATATCATGCGAGCGGAAAATATAATCTCCGATCGAAACCCAGTCCGGGTAATCAAATTTTCGCGGATCAGGAAACACAGACATAAGTCAGTTTTACCACAGAGGGCACAGAGAGCACGGAGATTTTTTGATTTTGTTTTCCTCTGTGTTCTCTGTGCCTCTATGGTGAATCTCTTTCAAACTACCTTCAACTTCCACGTTCCGCGTTTGAAAAGCAGTCCGCTTGCGACCGCCAGCAGCGAAAAGGCGAGCGTAATTGCCCAAAACACACCGTCCGGTCCCATTCCATACCAATAGGCAAGAGTGTAAGCGAGAGGTATCTCAAATATCCAAAACACAAGTAGATTGAGATAGGTCGGGGTCCACGTATCGCCGGCGCCATTGAAAGCAGTCTCAAGCACCATGCCAAGGCCGTAAAACGCAAAGCCATAGGCAATGATGTGCAGCGCCGATGTGCCGTATCGTAAAACTTCCGGTTCCTGCGTAAAAATGCCGATGATCGCGTTCGAGAAAAACAAAAAGATCAAACCAATAGCGAAGTAAAACACGGCATTGAACCACGCAGCTTTCCAGACGGCCGCCTCAGAGCGTTCAGGCTTTCCTGCGCCCATATTTTGCCCGACCATCGTCGCCGCAGCATTGCTGAGGCCAAGCGCGGGCAGCAATGCAAACATCACGACGCGCAGGGCAATAACATAACCGGCGATCGCGACCTCGCCAAATCCTGCCATGATCGGCATCAACGCCGTCCAACTCGCTGT
>CAZUEI010000160.1:0-5541 GCA_964618985.1 uncultured Chloracidobacterium sp. | reverse complement strand
GCGACTGTATATGATTGAGTTTTTGTCTTTCGTCAGTGATCGGATATGAAAATGCAGTTGTTTCTTTTTCAGGAAAGTACGGGTGGTGGCAGCCTTATATGGACGCTACTGCCGTTTGTTTTTATTTTCGGCATCTTCTATTTTCTTGTCATTCTGCCGCAAAAGAAGCAGAAGCAGCAGCTTCAGGAAATGATCGCCAGTCTCAAGATAAATGACGAGATCGTAACCAACGGCGGTGTCATCGGAAAGATAAAAGAGGTCAAGGACACGAGCTTTATCATCCTGAGTGCTGAGAAATCGTTTCTTGAGGTAGGGAAAAGTGCTGTTGTTGGCAAAAAACCTGAATAGTAAATAGTGAATTGTGAATAGAAAGATCTTCGATTCACGATCCACGATTCACGAGCTATATGAACAAAACCGGTTTATGGATCAGAACGGCGATAATTATCGTCATTACGATTGTGGGGATCTACCTCGTTTTCGGCCCGCGCCGAGCGCCGAATGCGAACGATTTTACGTGGCAGGGGATCAAGGATAATCTTGCTTCCAATATCGATCTAGGGCTCGATCTCAAAGGCGGCTCGCATCTTGTGATGCGCGTAAAGACCGAAGATTACCTAAAGAAACTTACTGAGAACAATGAAGCCGCGGCTCTGTTGGCAGCAAAAGACGCCAAGGATGAGGCTGGAAACCCACTTCCGGTCGGCGAGGCTTCTTATGTTGCGGAGAACGGTAATTATCAGATCACGTTGAATGTAACTGACTCCACTAAGGTTCAGGCAGTTCTCGATGCGGTAAAAAAGAAAGTAGATTTTGTTAATTGGACAGAATCCGTAAGCGATACCTCAATAAACTGGTCACTGTCAAAGCAGGTGCAGGCATTCTTAAAAGAACAGGCGACCGAACAGGCGTTAAAGATCATCGACAGCCGCATCAATAATTTCGGCGTAAAAGAGCCGACTCTACAGAGACAAGGCTCCGCCGACTCCGGACAGATACTATTGCAAATGCCCGGCGTTGAGAACCCTGAACGTGTTAAGGAACTTGTAAAAGGAGAATCGCGGCTCGAATTGATGAAATTGGTCGGCCCGCCAAATCCTTCACCGGTGCAGACTTATAAGACAAAGGAAGAAGCTCTGCAATCTATCGGCGGCAAAGAAACGGAAACACGTAAGGTTCTTCCTTATACAGAGCGCGACTCGTCTCCAAAGGCAGGCGCTACGCCCGACCCAAAGAATACTAAATATGTAGTGGTTGAAACGCCTGCCGTTGTTGACGGCAGCGAGCTGCGCGACGCGGCGGCGATACAGGCACGTGCCGGCGGCAGCGATTACCAGATCGCTTTTTCATTCAAGCCTGCGGGAGCTCAGAAGTTTGGCGATTGGACCGGAAAGAACATTAACAATTACATGGCCGTTGTGCTCAATGACGAAGTGAAATCAGCCGCTTATATAAAATCGCAGATATTCGATCAGGGCGAGATCTCAGGCAGATTTTCAAAAGAATCGGCGGACGACCTTGCTCTCACGTTAAAGTCGGGTGCTCTGCCTGCGTCGATCGAATATCAGGAGGAGCGAACCGTCGGCCCAAGCCTCGGTGCAGACTCGATCAGAGCAGGGGTGACTGCGTCCGTAGGCGGCCTGATCTTCGTCATTTTATTCATGCTGTTCTGGTACCGAGGCTCGGGCATTAACGCCGTCGTTGCTTTGATGTTGAACATGCTTCTGACCCTCGCTGCATTAATAATGTTTGATTCAACATTGACATTGCCGGGAATCGCGGGTTTGATCCTCGGAATTGGCATGGCGGTAGATTCCAATGTGCTGATCTTTGAGCGTATCCGGGAGGAATTGCGGTTCGGAGACACCGTGCCGGAAGCTATAGGTAAAGGCTTTGACCGTGCGTTCGTTACTATCATCGACACCCACATCACGACGATCCTTTCGTCGGTAATTTTGTACATGACGGGCTCGGGGCCGATCAAAGGCTTTGCAGTCACCCTCATACTAGGGTTGTTGATCAATCTGTTCACGGCGGTTTTTGTATCGCGGACACTATTTAATTGGTTGCTGAGCCGCAACCCCGATATGCAGAAATTAAGTATTTAAGAGTCCTAAGTCTGGAGTCTTAAGTCGTGAGAAATTATTTTTCCGACTCAAGACTCACGACTTAAGACCACAGACTGAAAAAAAAGATGTTTAATTTGTTTCAGAATATTAATATTGACTGGCTTCGCAAGCGCAAGATCTTTATTGCGTTTTCGATCTTCATTATGCTGATGGGACTGGCTTCAACTATTGGCCGGCAATACACCGAAGGCGGAGCAGAAGCCTTTAACCTAGGCGTCGATTTCAAGGGCGGCACGGTGGTTGTTGCCAAATTCAAAGGTGAAAGGCCGGCTGAAGATGCCATCCGCGACGCCCTGCGTAACGCAAATATTGGCGACCCTGTTATTCAGGCTTCGACCGATAAACGTGATGAGGTTTTAATAAAGATACCTTTGGTCGAGAATGTTGCGCCGGCCCCCAACGCTTCGGACGGCGAAGAAGGTTCACAAAATAGGGCAGCACAAGTACAAGCCGGTAGAAATACCGTAAAAGCCGCGCTCGATACTTTTGGCAAAGAGGCCGAAGGCGAGGCGACGCTTGAATCATCAGACGACGCGGTCTATAAGATCGTAGGTACAGATTCTGTTGGCGCCGTAGCCGGTGCAAAACTGCGAAATCAGGCAGTTACAGCGACGCTTTTCGGCCTTGTCGGCATTTTGCTTTTCATCGCATTTCGTTACGATTGGACGTATGCCGCGGGAGCTGTTATTGCCGTTTTTCATGACGTATTGATCGTTCTGGCTTTCTTCTCGCTTTTTCAATGGGAGATCAACCTCACTGTGATCGCCGCAATGCTCACGCTCGTTGGTTTTTCGGTGAACGACTCTATCGTCATCTTCGACCGCATACGTGAGAACCTCACGCTGCATCGCGGCGATTCACTATACAAGCTGACCAATCAGTCCATTAACCAGACAATGTCGAGAACGATCGTGACAAATGGACTGGTTTTCCTGTCGGTGCTTGCTCTTGTGCTTTTCGGCGGTGACGTACTGCGGAGTTTCTCGTTGGCACTGTTTATCGGATCGATCACGGGAACCTATTCGACTATAGCCATCGCCAGTCCGATCGCTATTTGGTGGCAGAGCAAACTGGGTGAAGCAGAGGTCAAGGACGTGATCGCGCCTCAGGCAGTCGGCGAAAAGCTGGCTTCATCTTCGCGCCGGACCGTGACGCGAAGGCCTGTGACCCGTTAAATGCGTACAATTATTGTTTCGCAAAAATGGTTTGAAATAAAAGATTTAATCTTGACTTTCGTCAGGTAAACTTTTAGACTTCTTTTCGTTGCTGGTCAATATATTTTTGCTTCTGCCCTTTTCCGTTTTGAATCGGGAATGGAGTTCTCGGAACTTTTGCACGCGCAGCCGGTAAGCGATACCGTACGTAGCAATTAACGGAATGGAAGGAAGCTAACTGATATTTCACACTGTTCCTGGCTGATCGCTTTGATTTATTGCGATTACAACTTGGAGTTAGTGTTTTATCATCAAAGGTAGTTGAAAAGGATTCGTAACCCTTGACCTGAAATGGCACCGGAAAAAGGGAGGAAAGTAAAATGCTTGATCAATTAGTTGAATCGAAAAGCAATTCCAAAGAGAACACAAGACGCAGCGAGTTTCTCGTCGTCGTTTTGATCGTGATGGTCTCAATTTTACTTGGCAGTTGGACATACAGCCTTTTTGCCAAAGATTACGATATGGGCGGTGACGGACTTAATCTGACCTCGCTGGTCGCGCCGGTTCCGGTCGCCGACGAGGAGCCGCCGCCAAAGCCCGATAAACAACCTGAAAAGCAGCCCGATGTGGACATTCGAAAAGAATTGATACAAAACATCATGTCCTCGCCGGTCAAACCCCCCGAAACGATCAGCACAGCAAAGAACCAGATCAAGGAAATGAGAACGGACCGGATGACCAAGATAGGCGCTACAGATTCGGATACGGGAGCTCGTGTTGACGCCGGGAGAGCCGGTGTGACTGACACCGGAGGGACCGGCGGTATTTCGACTGGCACAGGAACGGCATCAACAGGTACTGACGAAGATGCTCCGCCGCCGCCACCCAAACCTAAACCAAAGACGATTTCCGGCGGAGTTCTTAATGGCAAAGCGACGAGCTTGCCAAAACCGGGTTATCCGCCGGCGGCAAAAGCAATACGTGCCAGCGGTGCGGTTAGTGTTCAGGTCTTGATCGATGAAAGCGGACGCGTAATTTCCGCAAGCGCAGTCAGCGGCCATCCGCTTTTGAGGGCCGCAGCCGTGTCGGCGGCACAAGGGGCTCGTTTCAGCCCGACGCTTTTGTCAGGCCAACCGGTTAAGGTTTCTGGTGTGATCACTTATAACTTTACCGCTCAATAGATTGATTGCGCGGGTTTGCTGGGATGGTTTTGCAGACCCGCAATTTATTAATATATCGCAATTATTTGATTCTTTTGATTTCTTTGGAGGAAAAATCATGACATTACTTTTCGTTGACGCAGGCTTTGGAATTTACGATATCGCTAAGAGCCTGACGATTCCCGGCTGGGCGGTTATTATCACGCTTTTGATCCAGTCGGTTTATCTGATCGCGGTCGGTATCGAACGCTGGCTGACATATAACAAGGCCAAGCAGCAATCGCGTCAGTACGCACCCAAAGTTGCGCAGGCGCTGAAAAACGGCAACATTGACGAGGCCATCAATATCAGCGATAAGCATAAGGATTCGCACCTCGCAATGGTCGTCTCGTCCGGTCTCAAGGAGTTTGCGGCCCATCAGGGCAACTCGGATATCTCGGCTGACGAAATGTCCGCGTCCGAACGCGCTCTTGACCGTGCAATAGCGGTCAAAACCGCTGAACTGAAACGCGGCCTTGGTGGTTTGGCAACAGTCGGCTCGACGGCACCGTTTGTGGGACTGTTCGGTACGGTTGTCGGCATCATCGGTGCTTTCCAGGCTTTGAAGGCCAACGAGAATGCCGGTATCGGCGCTGTCGGTGGCGCCATTTCCGAAGCTCTGATCGCAACAGCTTTCGGTATTTTGGTAGCTGTTCCGGCCGTGTGGCTATTCAACTATTTTACGACGAAAGTAACGAGCTTTGGCGTCGAAATGGAAAACTCGGCTTCCGAACTGGTTGACTATTTCATTAAACAGCGTGCAAAGAACCTGCGTGCCTAAGCGGCGAGTTTTAAGAGTTTTCTCTGAGGAGTATTGCCATGAGCATGAAGATCGGTGGAACCGATGAATTTAACTCTGAGATCAACGTCACGCCGATGGTGGATGTTATGTTGGTGCTGCTGATCATCTTTATGATCGTCACGCCGTTGCTTCAGCAGGGTGTGTCGGTCAATCTGCCGCGCGACATGATCAGCCCCGATCCGGACGAGGAAATCGCTAAGGATACGTCTGTTGTCGTTGCTATCACCAAAGAAGGCAGTTTCAATATCGGCAAACAG